>NZ_KV917367.1:2585167-2790167 GCF_002009685.1 Exiguobacterium sp. HVEsp1
GTCGTCGCCATCGTCATCGACATATATGGATTCTTGTATAAGCTTTGCGTGAAGCGACCTTCGATGAAGGAGTGGTTCATCTCAATCGGTCCCTTACAAATCAGCGCCAATCGTTCCGGCGTGTACTTGATTGTCGTCGGGACCGCCCCGTCCTCTTGTTGTTGGTCAAACATTAAAATAAAGCCAGTCTTCAATGGATAGTATAAACCGTCTGCCGAGAGCTCGATTGACTCTGGCATGTCACTCATCCGTGTTGTTTGCTGGACACGCACGCGAAGTGGTTCAATCGCCATGCTCATCCCCCTTTCCGTCAATTCATCGTACCATATGTGGTAGGAGTCGTTCTATCGACGGCGCTTCGTTTTCACATAGACGAGATGGTCTACCCAATCTTCGTTCTCAAAGATAAACCCTTCTCTCGTGCACTCATACGACATGCCGACACGCTCCGCGAGACGAATGGATGCTTTATTATCGAGATTGATATGTGCCTCGATTCGTTGAAAGTTCAAGTCGTCAAAAGCAATACGCATCGCCAGGTCGACTGCTTCTTTCCCATACCCCTGACCCCAATGTTGATTATGAATCGTATACCCGACCCTCCCCCATTGAAACGCATCTCGCGCCAAGGTAGAAAAATCCACCATGCCGAGATGTATCCCATCGTCAAGCCGGAAAACGGCGAAGACATGTGCCTCGTCTTCAAGCGCAAGTGCCTGATGATTGTCGACTAGCTGGTCAAACCAAACGGACGTACAGTCGCTCATGTCTAATTTCCCGGGATCGTACACGTGTTGCGAAATACGACGATTTGTAAAGCCGCTTAACCACGCGTCATAATCTTGTTTCTCTAACGGTCGTACGATGATTCGATTCGTTTTTCGTTGATGAGTAAATCGGTTCAATCTCTCATGTCCCCTTCCTATTGCTTTTATACAGTCAGAAAAACTTCTTCCAATTCCCTTCCGAAATCACATCGACCTTCCCATCCTTCACGCGAATCGCCGTCTCGTCGTCAATCGCATAGGCCGGCGACTGTAATGTCTCCGCCCATTCTGCAGCATCTCGTGACGTGTTCCCCGGTAACATGTCATGGTCGAGATGTGGAAAGATCGAGAAGTCGACAAACCCTAACGTCTCATCGCTCTGCTCATCGGATGCGCGCCATCCGACAAACGCTTCTCCGATTCGTGGCGTCATCACCATACTCCCCGCACTCAATCCGACGTAGACACCTTTCCAGGACGGGAGCAGCGAGGCTACCTCTGACTGTTTCATCCAATGGTAGAGAAAGAGCGGATCGCCCCCATTCACCAATAATACGTCTGCCTTATCAAACGCCGGTCTCCACACCGACTCATCGATACTCGGGAGTGCGCTCAGTTCGAGCACCCCAACCGACTTCCAGCCCAACTCACACATCGGCGTCGAGAAATCTCCGTTGAAAAAGTTCCATGCGTGTTTCGTTCCCCCGTTCAACGCATAAATGGCTGTTGGGATACAGAGTGCATTACACTCTTCAATCGGCTTGTCTAATAACTCGAGAAGTGCTCGTTTGATGCTTTCGTTCTTAATACCTGCTGACGTTAATAACAGTTTCATTTACGTTTCCTCCTTCTCATCTCCCTATAAGGAGTTCGCATGAGTCGCCGTTATCCCCTTTTTCCAACAAAAAAGGCCGTAGACGAATTTTCGTCCACGACCTTGAAGTTCTGAAAAATTAGCTAATTTTATACACGCGACCTTCGAACGGTTTCAAGTGAAGGAGCGATGATTCCGCATCGCCTTCAACCGGCATGTTGCTCAAGACGACATCTTGCGCACGAAGTGTCTGATCCATATCAAACATCGTCTCTTTCGCCGTCAAGTTCGTGACGACGAGGTACTGCGTGTCACCGAGCGTACGCGTATACGCATAGACTTCCGGGTGTTCCGGCAAGACGACATCATACGCCCCGTAAACAAACGTCTCATTATCTTTACGAAGTTGAATCATCTCTTTATAGAAGTTAAAGATTGAGTCCTCATCTTTAAGCTGTGATTCGACGTTGATATCCGTATAGTTCGGGTTGATGCCGACCCATGGCTGCTCTGCGAACGTGAATCCGGCGTTCGGGGCATCACTCCACTGCATCGGTGTACGCGTGTTGTCGCGTGACGAGTTCCACGTAATGCGCATCATCTCGTCATGACTCTTCCCTTGTTCGACACCGATATAGTAGCGGTTGCGTGTCGCGATGTCATCATATTGATCAATCGAATCGAATTTGACGTTCGTCATCCCGATCTCTTGACCTTGATAGATAAACGGCGTCCCTTGCATGAGGAAGTACATCATCGCAATCGACTTCGCGCTTTCTTTCCAGTAACGTTCATCGTCTCCCCATTTCGAGACCGTACGCGTCTGGTCATGGTTTTCGACGTAAAGGGCGTTCCATCCATCGGCCTCAAGTCCTTTTTGCCATTTCGTCAACACGTTCTTCAAGTGAACGACATCGAGTTTCGAATCGACATCTTCACTCCAAAGGTCCATGTGTTCGAATTGGAAGACCATGTTCATCTTCCCTTCCTTTTCACCGACCCATAGATGGGCATCGTCAGGTGAGACGCCGTTCGCTTCACCGACCGTCATGATGTCATGTTTATTGAACGTCTCGTCACGAAGCTCTTCTAAATAGTCGTGAATTCCGTCCACGTTCATGTGCATCTCGAACGACGGTACAAAGTCGAGGTCGTTCGGGTTTGGCAAGTCGGCGAACGTCGGGTTCTTGCGAATATGGCTGATTGCATCGACACGGAACCCGTCGATCCCTTTTTCGAGCCACCAGTTGATCATATCGTATACCGCTGTACGCATCTCAGCATTTTCCCAATTGAGGTCCGGCTGTTTCTTCGAGAAGACATGCAAGTAGTATTGCTCCGTCGTTTCATCGAATTCCCAAGCCGAGCCACCAAAGATCGATTCCCAGTTATTCGGCTTCGACCCGTCCGGTTTTCCGTCGCGCCAGATATACCAGTCGCGCTTCGGATTGTCTTTTGAGCTCTTCGATTCAATGAACCAAGGGTGCTCATCCGACGTATGGTTGACGACGAGGTCGAGCAACAGCTTCATACCGCGCTGATGCACTTCGTCCAATAAGCGGTCGAAGTCTTCCATCGTACCGAACTCGTCCATGATATCTTGATAGTCACTAATGTCATAACCGTTATCATCGTTTGGCGATTTATACATCGGGCAAATCCAGATAACATCAATACCGAGGTCTTTCAAATAGTCGAGCTTATCAATGATTCCTTGAATGTCTCCAATTCCGTCCCCATTCGCGTCATAAAAGCTACGAGGATAAATTTGATAGGCGACGGCTTCTTTCCACCAGTTGCGTTTAAGCGTTTGTGTTTGTTGTTCTCGTTGTAAAAGTTGCATGTGATTTAGATACTCCTTATCCCAAAACTCACTGCTCATCATTTATACTTATCTTATTCGTGCTGTGAACTTTATATCATTAGCGCAATCGTTTGCACGATGCAATAAATTTATCTTACCAAAAAACATTCGATGATACAAAGATGTTTCATCAGCATACTCAACGTGTACCCTACACGATTTTGAAAAGAAATGAAAGCGAGGTGCTTCATCATGTTTCGATTTGCCACAATGGAGGATTTTTCAGCAGTCGATCAATTGATTTTAAAGAAAGCAAAAGAGTTCCAAGTAGCCGGAAAGTCGCAATGGGTCAAATATTTAGAGCCGAGTCGTTCCGACTATGTCCGTCACGATTTGACGAACGGGACGGTGTTTGTCTACGAACGAGATCAACAAGTCGTCGGTGCCGTCAGCCTGATTCCTCCGACTGACTGGGACCATAATCTATGGGACGACCCGGACGGTGCCGTCTACTTGCATCGACTCGTCACAGACTCGAGTGCAAAAGGTGAACGCATCGGGGAACGTTTGATGCAGCATGCCTTAGCAAACACGTCTTCGACCATTCGATTGGACTGTGTTGCCGATAACGCCTTCTTAAATAACTACTATCCTCGGTTCGGTTTCCACTATATCGGCGAACGAAATGGATTCTCACTGTTTGAAAAAAAGGCTTGACCTTGACGTGACGTCAACCTTTACGCTTTGACTAAGGAGGTGAAGGGATGTATTCGATTCAACAACTTGCGTCACTCGCTGGAACGACAACGCGAACGCTTCGACATTATGACGCAATCGGTCTTCTCATTGCGAACCGTGACGCCAACGGCTATCGGCGTTATTCTTCGCGCGATGCGGAACGGTTGCAACTCATCTTACTCTATCGCACGCTCGATGTTCCTCTCGATCAAATCGGAGAATTGCTTGATTCAACGACGTTCAACCGGATTGATGTGTTAAGTGGACATATCGAGGCGTTGCGACAGAAAGCAGCCTATTTCGCTCAGCTTGCCGAGACGGCAGAATCGACCCTCACCTCACTCAAAGGAGGGATTCCAATGGATGACAAGTCATTATTTGATGGATTATCTTATGAGGAGATTCAAGCTCACGAGGCGAAACATCAAGAGGAAGTGCAGAAACGTTGGGGAGAGACTTCAGCTTACAAGACAGCACAAGAACGTGCGCAGAAGCGATCGAAAGCGGATTGGGAACGCATCAATCAAATGCAACTCGATTTGATTGCGCCACTCGTTGATTTATTTCGTTCACAAATCGCAATCGATGACGACCGAGTTCAATCGATTGTGAAAGACAATCATCTGTTCATCGACACACACTTTTACGACTGTTCACTCGATATGTTCAGTGGACTCGGACAGATGTATGTGACGGATGAACGATTCACCGCATTTTATGATCGCTTCGAGCCGGGGCTCGCTGCGTATTATAACGAGGCCATCCAATACTATTGTATCGCGAACAGTTAAGTCCAAGCCTCAGGCTTGGACTTTTTTTCGTCGCTCGGTGTCTTCTTGCGGTCCTATTTGAAGATGTTTTTGTAACATCGGGAGACTCGTCGCCAAATAAATATAAGGGAAGGTCGAGAAGTTGTCCGTTCCACCTGTATAGATTACTTCACTCGTTAGTGGGGTCCATCCTTTCTTCGTCCACTGGCAAAGTCGAACTTCTTTTCTCGATGTGTGGTTATGGAATCCCCAATATGCTTCTCGTTGTCCCACTGCCATCGATGGGGTGATGGTTAAGATGGGACAGTTCATTTCTTGTAACAATCGTTCGTTCATTTCCGCAACTTCGTACATGATGATGACGTCCGGTTGCAGGTGTCGAATCGTATGTTCCGCTTTTTTATCTTGTAAGGAAACGACACGCGTCATACGCTGTTCCGGAATCGAATCGTCACAGAAAGCATACCGCGACTGCAACTCCGCGATTCGTTCTCGACTGAACCTCCGCATTATGGGAGTCAGGAAGGAAATGTACGATTGTGTCAGAAGTTCTTTCCACGTGTTGACATGAGTCGGTGTCGGACCATCTTCCATGATCACATGTGTGACGCCTAAATCCCGTATCGCTTGATAGACAAGTGTTGAACTCCAGTGGTCGCCCGTGCAGAGTACAACTCGCATTTTCTCATCTCCCTCCACTTTGGTTTGCGGTTTGACGCATCTCTCGGACCGCCACATCAAATGAACCAAACATTTGTTGAATGTCTTTTAATGTCGGACGATTGCCCTTTTCTTTTTGCCACACTTCATAACCCCATGGCGAGAGAGCGGTCAAATGTTCATCTGCCTCGTGTAGCGCGTCCATCATTTGCTTCTCCGTGAACAGCTCTCGCGTTGAGATGCCAATCTCGTCTAACGCTTGGGACCAAGACCCGAAACGCCTCACCACTTTCGTGATACTCGGACGTTGGTTCTGCTTGGCCCATTTGGCATAAGCGGTCGACGTCAATGGATGAAGCTCTTCATTGGCATCAAGTAACGATTGGATGATTTCACATTTTTGATCGAACGAGATGATACTCTTCAAATTCGCCTCAATCAGTGCCACTTTCCACGATCCGAACTGAATGACGACCTCTGTCAACGTCGGTGCATCATTGGTCATGGCCCACTTTCGATAATCGGCACTATTGAATGAATCATGCTCTTTCGCCGCTTCACGAAGCATTTGAATCATTTCCTTCTTTGTGAACCGTGGCGTTTGCTGTTCCAACCCAGCCAAACGCAGTACATTCGACCATGATCCGTACATTTCCAATAATTCCACCACGGTTGCCCCGCCGTGAATCTTTTGCCATTTCTGATACATGTAGATGGTGAGGCGACCGTCCGAAGAAGCCTCTTGTAAGTGATCAATCAGTTGTTGCTTTCCCATGTCGCCTCCCCCTTACGTGATTGACGTATCGGTTCATCCCACTTCACGGCTACTAATTTGTGCGAACAGGTGAAGTTGACGACTTAAAATTTTCGTTTCGTCAAATTTTTCTTCGACCACTTCGCGACCACGTTGCCCGAATGAATAACACTGTTCAGGATGTTCAATGAACCAGCGCATCGCCAAGGTCAGTGCCTCAGGTCGACCGACGGGAACGAGAAAGCCGGTTTCCCCATCCGTGACTTCTTCTCGACAGCCACGGATATCGGTAGCGATGACAGGTAATCCGGACGCCATGGCTTCAAGAATAGAGCGTGGCAATCCTTCACGATAAGAGGGAAGTAAAAAGACGTCGTGTGCTGCAAATAAAGAGGGGGTATCCCGAACGAATCCGGCGTAATGAATCTGTGGATTTTGGGCTAAATGCGCCTCGACTTGTTTCGCCGTCTCTTGATCACGTTCACTCGTCATCAACTCTCCAGCAATCGTCAACGTCGCGTTCGGATAGCGTTTCGTCAGTTCATCGAACGCCTGAAGTAAATCTAGGATTCCTTTTTCTTGAACGAGCCTTCCGACAAACAAGAACTTTAAATATTCTGGGGAAATGTGTTTCTCTGTCGGATAAAATCGATTTAAATCAATCCCGTTTCCGAGATGCATCAATCGTTCGTCCTCTTTGAAATGTCTTGTTTTAGCGAGTGAGTAATCTTCCTCGCTTTGGAGCAACAACCAATCGGTCGCTAATGCCGCGAGTGATTTCTCTAACCAGAAGACGAGTTCGTATGCGATTCGACCCATTCGTTCGTGAAAGTAAAATCCATGTGCGGTATAGAGAATATGTGGTGTCCTGGCAATGCGGGCCGCGACTCGTCCTAACGCTGCGGCCACCGGGGTGTGGACGTGAATGGCATCATATTTTTCGCGGCGCAATAACCTCACCAACTCTTGAATGGTCTGTAGATTACGCTTCGGGCTAAACTTTCGATCGATTGGCAACGTATGAATGACCCATCCTTCGTCCCGAAGACGATCCGTCCGATCACCGTAAGCACACGCGACGTCGACTTCGTGTCCTTCCGCCTTCAGCGACTCAATGAGAGGACGTAGCAACACATCCGCTGTCATATCGACAGCGCAGAACTGGAGAATCTTTAAAGGCGCCATAAGTGCACCTCCTCCGGCTTCATCGCGCGATCGAGCATGCCTTTCAAGTCAATGACGATGCCACGACCTAACTTCAGCTGGCGTTTCGCAATCGTCCAACCCTCTTGAACGAATTCATCGTGAGACACGGCATAGATGACGACATCCGCTGGTTTTAAGTCACAGTATGATTTGACGTCGATTCCATATTCGCGGCGTACCTCTTCCGAATCGACGAGCGGGTCACACACTTGCACTTCTAAGCCGAACTCCTCGACCTCTCGAATCAAGGAAGCCACTTTCGAATTGCGAATATCACTGACGTTCTCTTTGAAGGACATCCCGAGGACCGTCACACGTGCTCCGAGAATGGCCATGTTTTGACTAATCATCGTTTTAATCAGTGATGTGGCGACGAAACGTCCCATCGTCTCGTTGATTCGACGACCTGCTAAAATCACTTCCGGATGATAACCAAGCATTTCAGACTTCATCGTCAAATAGAATGGGTCGACGCCGATACAATGTCCACCGACTAGACCTGGTCGGAAATTTAGGAAGTTCCATTTCGTCCCAGCAGCCTCTAACACCTCGAGCGTGTCAATGTTCATGCGATCGAAGATGATGGCCAATTCATTCATCAACGCGATGTTCAAATCGCGCTGTGTATTCTCGATCACTTTGGCCGCCTCAGCCACTCTAATCGAGGAAGCGCGATGAACGCCGGCATCGACTACCGTCTCATAAACAGCCGCTACCACATCGAGTGTTTCTTCATCCTCGGCAGCTACGACTTTTTTGATTGTGCGGAATGTATGCTCACGGTCGCCCGGATTAATTCGTTCTGGAGAGTAGCCGACTTTAAAATCAATCCCGGCCCGGAGACCCGATGTTTTTTCAAGTAATGGGATACACTCTTCCTCTGTCAGTCCCGGATAGACCGTAGATTCGTATACGACAATCGTGCCCGGTCGCAAATGCGCCCCAACAGCACGAGTCGCGCTACAAATCGGTCCTAAATCTGGTTGATTTTGATCATTGATCGGTGTCGGCACAGCCACGATAATGAAATCCGCCTCTTCAAGTTTGGCGACATCCGTCGTATATAAGACCGCTGCTTGCTCAAGGTCTACTGATTCAACTTCTCGCGTGCTGTCGAGATGAAGGGTAAGCTCATTGATACGCGTTTCATTGATGTCTACTCCGATGACGTCTCCTACGCCACCTAACGCAACAGCGACAGGGAGTCCGACATATCCTAGTCCGACAACAGCTACCTGACGATTGGCAATGGTTTTTCGTGTTGTACGTGATTCTGAGATGAGTTTATCCATGTCCATCTGCCTCCTGAGATTCGGAATTATGCGGTTTTATCAATCACAATGAGTTTTCCATTCGGTCCCCGAGGAATCGATTGCACGGCGGTCAACGTAATCACGACCTCTTTGCCGAACAGTAGTTCAAGCTCGCTCCTCATAATCTCTTCATGTTCTGGCTTGAAACGTTCAAGATCCGGGACGTATTTTAATTCGATATGATACAAATCATGTTGCCGATACTGCGTTTGGATGACCGAGTTGGGTAACACTCGGACAACGGTCGTCAAATCTCCTTCGTAGATTTTTTGTTTGTTCGGAGTGAGTACATAATTGCTTTCGCGTCCCTCAATGGAAGTGACGAATGTTCCTCCCTGTCCACAAGCACATGTCCCCTCTCCAATTTTCATCCGATCGCCAATCCGGTAACGAACGAGCGGTGTCCCATGGGTCGTAAAGCTCGTCACTAAAATTTCCTCGTGATCCCCATACGACTCGATCACGCCTGTTTCGTGGTGGAGATGCATATTGCCATGAGTACATTCCGTTAAAATCGGCGCGCCTTCAGAAGACGCGTACTGATCAAATACCGGGGCATTAAACGCCTCTTCTAAGATGGCTCTTCCTTGAGGCGTAATCGTTTCGGCAGTCGGAAAAATAGCCAGTAATTGAAATTCAAGTGGAACCTGATTTTCTTTGATGTATTTCGCGATTTCAATCATGGCAGACGGTGCACTGTCTAATACGACTGGCTTGAATCGATTTAATGCGTCGATGTAATGAGGGATGGTCTGAGGATTGACATGATAGAGCGAGAATAGCAGTTGATTGAGCGGTCGATTGTAGCGCCAAAATACAGGTTTTTCTTGATTTGGATTACAAATTTTCCGTCCTGTGAAACTCGCTCGTTTCATTCCTCTGACAAACCCGTGTTGCGCTTTGAAAAAGTCGACGTGGGCCATACGTCTTTGATAGTCTTCTTTCGTAAAATGAACTTGTAGGGACGTCCCTGTCGTTCCACCGGTTCGTCCAAGAATGTCTGTTTTGATGTTCGAGTGGATGTCCGGATTTTTCCGAACTGTTTCTTTTTCGAGGATCGGGATGCGCTTCAACTCTTCCATCGATTGAAGGGGAAGAACAATCTCATTTTCTTCAAACAGTTTTTGATAATATGCATTGTGCGTCGCACAGAATTCAAGAAACGCATTGAGTCGCTTCAACTGATCGGCTGCGACAAGTACCCCATCTTTTGGACGATTGGCTAAAACGACTAACTCACGCTCATATGTGCGTCCGTACCGTTCTTGCCATAGTTTCATTCCATACAATGTCGTCATCCATTGTTGTAATCGAATCGGTGATCTCATGTATAAATCACGAAGCGCAAACCCTGCCATGGTGTAGTCTCCTCTCGCTAAGTGTAGAGTCGTTTCACGACTCGGACTTTTCCGTTCTTTTCTTTCTTGATGCTTTTCACATCTCGTAGAAGAACTTTCATCCGTGAAGTAAACAGTCGCTCGACTTCTTTTTGGAGCGCGACTTCATGTTCAGGCTCAAATCGTGCCTCATCCTTCACGTACAGCATCTCAATTTCGTCTATTTTGTGTTGCAACACTTGGATTTGAATAATGGAGTTCGGCAGCACGCCGACCGCTGCCGTCAAATCCCCTTCAAACACCTTATAGCCTTCCGGCGTCTCAACATAGTTCATTTGACGACCATCGATTGACTCGATAATGGTGTCCTGTCGTCCACATGGACACATCGCTTCACTGATGGTCATCCGATCGCCAATGCGGTAGCGAATCAGCGGTGTTCCGTGCGTCGTGAAACTGGTGACGAGTGCCTCTCCAAACGCATCCGTCTCGATGATTCCCATCTCAGGGCGTAAGTGCATCTTCCCGCACTCACACTCCGTAACGATAGGAGCCCCTTCCGAAGAAGCATATTGATCGTAAACCGGCGCTTGGAACATCTCTTCTAACAACAAGCGTCCGGATGGTGTGAGCGTCTCCGAGGTCGGAAATAAAGCCACCGGTCGGAACGATAACGTCTTTTGATGGGTTTTCAAATATTTTGCGATTTCAATCATATCGGAAGGTGAACCGTCGAGTGCGGCCGGTTGAAATTCGTTCAACGAATCGATGTAGTGTGGAATCGTCGTCGGATTCGAATGCACGACCGAGTAGAGCATTTGCTTCATCGGGGCATTGTACCGCCAGTACACCGCATTCTTTTGATTACCTGGACAAATCATCCGCCCTGTAAAACTAGCTCGCTTCATCCCACGGCGAAAACCATGTTGTTCTTTAAAAAAATCGAGATGCGCCATCCGCATTTGATAATCGTATTCGGTGAAACGAACCTGAATCGATTTACCCGTCGTCCCGCCCGTCATGCCGATGATCGGGGCATGAAGGTTAGAAAAGATGGTTTCATCCGTTCGAAGCGTCTCTTTCTCCAAAGGGGGAATCCGCTTAAAGTCTTCTAAGCTCTTTAAGGGTAAGGTAACCCCGTGTTTTTTGAAGAGTCGCTGATAGTACACGTTGTGTTGATTACAAAACTGTAGGAATTGATTCAAATGATTGAGTTTTGCATCAGGTGACGCTTCATTTGGAGCACGTCTCAGTCGCTCCAATTCCTGCTCATAATACTGACCGTATCGCTCCCGATATAACTTGATTCCATATAAGGAAACCAGCCAATTTTGGAGGCGAATCGGTGAGTGTGCATAAATCCGATCCTGTAAAATCCCCATTACTCGATGCCCTCCTTCAACACTTGATGATAGGCGATGTACCAGTCGATAAACGCGTTTACGCCATCGCGAATCGACGTCTGTGGTTGAAAGTCAATCGATTCATATAAAGAGGAGGAATCGGCAAAACTCGCGGGTACATCTCCCGCCTGAAGTGGTAACAAGCGGAGGATGGCCTTTTTCTCGACTCGCTCTTCGATCGTCCGAATAAAGTCCATCAAGGATACCGGTTGCTGATTTCCAATGTTATAGACACGAAACGGAACGTCGCTCCGGTCAGGTAGAGGATGTTCATAGTCAAACTCCTCATCTGCCAACGGTGCGATATCCATAAGTCGGACAATCGACTCGATGATGTCGTCGATGTATGTGAAATCTCGTTCCATCTCACCGTAGTTGTAGACATCGATTGGCTCACCTTTTAAAATCGCCTCCGTAAATTTGTATAGTGCCATATCGGGGCGTCCCCATGGCCCATAGACGCTGAAGAATCGCAAGCCTGTCGTTTTCAGACCGAACAAATGGCTGTACGTATGAGCCATCAACTCATTCGCCTTCTTCGAAGCCGCATACAAGGATAGCGGATGATCGACCGGATGTTGTTCGGAAAATGGCATCGCCTGATTCGAACCGTAAACCGAACTCGATGAGGCATAAATCAACTGCTCTACTGGATAGAAACGACAAGACTCCAAGATGTTCAAGAAACCAACGATGTTGGATTGAATATAGGCATCCGGATTTTCTAAGCTGTAGCGTACACCGGCCTGAGCCGCCAAATTGACCACGATTTGAGGTTGATTTTTTTCAAAGACACGCGTGATCGCCATCTTATTTTCTAGGGCATCACGATAGAGTTTGAAACGAGGATGCGTCAACACATGAAGTCTTGATTCTTTTAATCTCGGGTCGTAATAGTCATTGACCACATCGATCCCGATGACATGATGTCCTTCTTTTAGCAACCGTCGAGCCAGATGAAAACCGATGAACCCGGCCACTCCGGTCACGAGAACTGTTTTTTTCATAACGACTTCCTCCTTTGCGTTGACTCGTTGACTCGCATCCGTACCGGTTCGATTTGTGGCGCAAAAATACTTTCCATCACTTCTTCTGGCAGTTCGTTATTTGCGACAAACAACAAGAAAGACGTGAGACCGTTCGATTGATCGAGTAGATATTCAATCGTTATCAAAATCGGATCAACCGATTTAAAGGGTCTTGTACAACCGACGAAAATCTTTTCATATACTTGATTCGTATGTTCGCTCGTTGTGAGCAGTTCTTCGAACAGCTTCTCACCAGGACGAATGCCACTGAAATGAATCGGGATTTGCTCGAGGGTGAAGCCGCTCAAGGTAATCATCCGTTTCGCCAAGTCCACGATTTTGACGGGATTTCCCATATCTAGTACGAACACTTCGCCGCCGTTTGCGCGTACGCTCGCTTGAATGACGAGGCGACTCGCTTCAGGGATGGTCATAAAGTATCGGGTCATCTCTGGATGCGTCACCGTAATCGGTCCGCCCCGCTGAATTTGTTCTTTAAAGAGCGGAACGACGGAGCCACGACTTCCTAAGACGTTGCCGAAACGAACGACCGAGAATGTCGTTTCGCTATGTCGCGCCTGCTGTTGGACAATCATTTCTGCTACTCGTTTCGTGGCACCCATCACGTTCGTCGGATTGACCGCCTTATCCGTAGAGATCATGACGAACCGCTTCACTTCAAAGAAATCGGCGGCTTCGACCATATTCTTCGTTCCGTAAATATTGTTTTTCACTGCCTCTCTCGGATTGTCTTCCATGAGCGGAACGTGCTTGTGAGCTGCCGCATGATAGACAACGTCCGGTCGATATTGATCAAACACTTCCATCACCCGCGCCCGGTCTTGGACGTCACCGATGACGGGACAAATCTCTGTATCAGACCCGAGTAAGCGGAGTTCGCGATCGATTGCATATATGCTATTCTCGCCATGTCCAAACAGGATGAGTTTGCCAGGATTGAATTTCATCAATTGACGGCAAAGCTCTGAACCAATCGAGCCTCCTGCACCGGAGATGAAAATGGTTAATCCACTCAACGTTTGAGAAATCTCCGAAACATCGAGCTGAACCGGTTCACGGCCGAGCAAATCTTCGATGGCCACTTCTCGAATCTCATTTAATGAGACTTTTCCGGATGCGAGTTCCGCAAGCATTGGCAGTGCATGGGATTCAACGCCTGTTTTCTCGATTCGTTTCAAAAGTTGGACCCGATCTCCGTAAGGAAGAGAAGGAATGGCCAACACAACCACTTCGATATTCAGCTCTTCAATTTTGCGTTCTAATAAATCGATTGAACCGATGACCGGTGTCCCGTGAATGTAGAGACGGTGAAGCAATGGATTATCATCCAACACCCCGACCACATGCAGCACATTCGTTCGATGCTCTTTCAGTTCTTTAATGATTTTTTGACCCGATTCCCCACCACCGATAACCAAGGTAGCTTTTCCATTCGACACCGGTGCGTGAAATCGGAAAAACGATCGTGTCCTAGCAACGAGTCGGATAAATAACATTCCGTTAAATGCGAGTAAGCTTTGAATAAAAATTGCTTGATAGGAAAAGCCATCCAATAATACGTATGATGCGAATAAGACGAACGTGTCACTCATGACCAACACAATCGCCAGTAGTTGCAATTCACGCATCGATCCGTATCGCCAGTCGATTCGGTATACCCGAGTCACCCATCCTAAAATGAGAAGAACGAGCGTCTTCAATCCGAGGATCGTGATCAAATCTAGCGGGTCAGATGTTACCGTCGGATCATTTGCAAAGAATAGGTCAAACGTCACGAAAATCGCGAGCCCTGCAATCGTGATATCGAGTAACATCAAGAGCGCATTTTTTCGATCAATGGGAGACCGAACAGTTGGAGTACTCATCCTTTCACCACCTTCCATCCCAATCAGCTTCGAGTTGATGCTAGATAAGTACCCGTTCAAGATTCACAATCCAAAAGAAAAGAATAGCTTTTTGATACGAATGACATTTCGTCATGAAACGGTTTAACAAATGTGTAATGAGTTTTTATTTTCTTTTGTGAATATTTTTAATTTATATGGGTATTGTGGGAAGTAGAAGGTAGGACATTTGGATTATTTTCACTTTGAGATTTTGCGAATGTCGTATTCTCCCAAAGTAGTCAATCGATTCAGGTTCCTCCCTTTTCATATCTCGTCACCGGAAATATGTTCTAGCTTTCCTTCAGGACCACCATTGTTTAACCACACCATGACCTTTGAAGCCACGACTTGCTTCTGAAAAGGAGAGACATCACGATGAAACGATGGACAGAGCAACAGATCCTCTCATGCCTAAGACAAGCAGCGAATGAACTTGAAGAATTTGACACAAAACAGTACACACTATGGGCCCGAAACAAAGACGTCCCCTCCCTATCGACCGTGATTTACAAATTTGGTTCTTGGCGGGAAGCCGTTCAAGCGGCGGAGATTAAGATGTTGTATCGTTATTATTCAGATGAAGATATTTTGACCGCACTGATTGAGGCCTCAGAAGAACTTGAACTCTTCACGAGCCAAACGTATCGTGCCTGGGCAAAAATCTCGCAAGCCCCTTCTTTGACGCTGATCAGCAGCCGGTTCGGTTCGTGGTCGAATGCGTTACGTGAAGCCAAGCTTCAAACGACAACGGTACGGAACAATGAAGAACGGATCATCCAAGCCTTGATTGAAGCCTCCGAAAAGTTAGAGCGTCTCACGTCCCAACATTACGCCGTTTGGGCACAGGAAAAAGGCTATCCGACGGTAGCGACAATCGCTCGCAAATACGGTTCATGGAGCTATGCGCTTTTTGTCTTGGATATCGCTCCTCCGAAACGTAAATGGGATGAAGAAGATGTCATTGATGCCTTGCAGTTAGCCAAAACAGAGCTACCACATTTTAGTATCCTCCACTACCGGAAATGGGCCGAAGGTCGAAATGTTCCAAGTACATCGACAATCAATGCCTTATTCGGAAGCTGGACGGCTGCTTTAAAATGTATGGAGGAACAAAAAGTAAAACAGTAATCCATACAGATGAACTCATACAAAAAGCGCCGACTCTTTTCGAGTCGACGCTTTTTTCATGTGACGATCGCAATGTATAGCGGGATTCCAACTAACAGGTTGAACGGGAACGTGACAGCTAGCGAAAGGGTCAAATAAAATGATGGTTTCGCTTCTGGGACCGAGGCTTGTAACATGGCGGGAGCGGCGATATACGACCCACTCGCTGCGAGTGTCATCAAGAGGATCGTTCCGCCATCAGATAAATTGGCAATCCCCGCTGCAAAAAAGCCGACAAGTGCTCCGACTAACGGAAACACCATCCCCATCATCATAAATTTTAGTCCATATGACGGGACCGTTTTCAACTGCTGTCCGACTTTCATTCCTAGACCTAGTAAGAATAAGAGTAAAACGCCCGGGAACAAGTCGACGAAAAATGGTTTGAGCGGTGTGGTGTCTGGTGTCACCAGTCCAACAATCAGACCTGCAAACATCAAGAGAATACTTTTCGAGAACAAACTCTCCCGCAACACCGATAGAGAGTTCGCCTTCCCTGACGTAGCCGTGATTCCCATCACGTGTGTCTGATTATACAGCAGTAACGCCACAATCAGGCCGGGAATTTCAAGGACGACGACTAGTGTTGTCATGAACGGCTCGTACGCAATCCCGAGACGCTCGAGCTGTGTCGATGCTGCTACATAGGTGACGAGTGACACCGAGCCGAACGTTGCAGCCATGGCAATTCGCTCGGGGAATGAGAATTTGAACATCCCTCCGACATAGAACGCGAGAAGCGGTAGCAAAATTCCAATCAACAGCGTCACGGTCAGCGGTAATGCGATGTCTTCAAAAGATACCGAGGCGAGTCCCATGCCTCCCTTTAGTCCAATGGCAAGCAGTAAGTAAAT
The DNA here is from genome assembly GCF_002009685.1 of Exiguobacterium sp. HVEsp1. GTDB lineage: Bacteria > Bacillota > Bacilli > Exiguobacteriales > Exiguobacteriaceae > Exiguobacterium > Exiguobacterium profundum. The sequence goes on from NZ_KV917367.1 coordinate 2,601,690, forward strand.
GTTGAGCGTCGTACTCAGCGAATCCGGGATCTTTAAGTTTGATTTTCCGACTGCGGCGATGACGCCCGTCACGAACAGTAGTACCGGGGCGCTCGTCAATAAAAATAAAAACAATTCCATACATCTTCCTCCTTGGCGACAAAAAAGCGCACACCTAAAGAAGGCGTGCGCTGTATGCCGACGGCTCGAATGATCGCTCCGTCAGGCCGACAACTGTCGGTTTATTGAATTGGTCAGTAGCTCCGTCATAAGATTTCGAAAGCACGCTTCATCATGACTCGTCCAGTCGCTCCTATATACGTCTCTGCCTATCATTTTAAAAAGGTAACGTTTCGTTGTCAATCGGTTTGATCCCAAGGGGCATCTAGTCGGAACACGATGAGACGCTCCCCTGTTTTCGTACTGATGTCCGTATGGAGCGAGACAATCGAACGACCAAGTACTTGCCCGACAATCGTTTCGAGTTGACTCCGTCCTGATTCGACGAGATTGTTGCGGTATTTCTTCAATTGCTCGCGACCTGACGACTTAGTAGCCAAGTCATACTCGGCCGGCGTCAACACGCCTTGGAGTGTGACGATGGCGAGGTCTCGAAGCAGGTCTGCCTTACACGTCAATGACCCGCGACCCAAATATTCTTTTTCCCATTGGGTAATCCGAGCGCTCAGTTCCATTTCCAGCTGACCCTTTTTCCGCATTTACTTCACGAATCCAATCATCATCTCACGAAGAATCTTAGCTGCTGCGATGGCTGTCATGTCTGACTGATCGTATGCTGGTGACACTTCGACAAGGTCGGCACCGATGATGTCGAGGTCTGCGTTTGCAATCGCATGTACCGCTTCGAGCAATTCTTTCGTTGAGATGCCACCGATTTCTTGTGTCCCTGTCCCTGGTGCCGCTGACGGGTCGAGGACGTCGATGTCGATCGTGACATATACTTTTTTACCAGCGAGTGTCGGCAAGACGCGCTTGAGTGGTTCGATCACTTCAAACTGATGCATGTTGTAGCCGACTTCACGTGCCCACTCAAACTCTTCTTTCATCCCTGAACGGATTCCGAACGAATAGCAGTTCGATGGTCCAATCAAGTTTGCCGCTTTTTTGAGCGGAGTCGAGTGTGAGAGCGGCTCGCCTTCATACTCATCCCGAAGGTCCGTATGCGCATCCAAGTGGAGGATGACAAAGTCGTTGCCGTACACGTCGTGCATCGCTTTGATGATCGGCCATGTGACAAGGTGCTCACCACCCATGCCGAGTGGGAACTTGCCTGCTTTGACGACATCTTTGACGAACGCCTCGATCATATCGAGCGACTTCGGTGCGTTCCCGAATGGAAGCGGGATATCTCCTGCATCGTACACCGCGGCATCAGCCAAGTCACCGTCTAAATATGGGCTATATTCCTCGAGTCCAATCGATACTTCACGAATCCGGTTCGGACCGAAACGCGAGCCTGGACGGAAGCTGACTGTCCAGTCCATCGGCATCCCGTAAAGAACCGTCTTCGCCTCTGTCACCTCTGGGAGGCTGGCGATAAACACTTTACCTGAGTAGGCTTCATCGAAACGCTTAATCATTTTGTTAAGTCCTCCACGAATTTCGGAAGGACGAACGCTGCATTGTGAAGCTTCGGCGTGTAGTACTTCGTTTCGATGTCATGGAAACGCTCCGCTGATACTTGTTCCGGGTCGTATTTCTTCGAGCCGATCGTGAACGTCCACATGCCGCTCGGGTACGTTGGTACGTTTGCTGTGTACAATTTCGTGATTGGGAAGATTTCCTTCACGTCACGTTGAACCGTTTGGATGAGTTCTGGTGTGAACCATGGGTTATCCGTTTGAGCCACAAAGATGCCATCCTCTTTGAGCGCTTTTGAAATCCCTGCATAGAACCCTTTTGTGAAGAGGTTGGCTGCTGGTCCGACCGGTTCAGTCGAGTCGACCATGATGACATCGTACTCGTTTTCTGACTTCGCGATATGCATGAATCCGTCACCGACGATGACTTCAACACGCGGGTTGTCGAGCTCACCCGCAATATTTGGTAAGTATTTCTTCGAATATTCAATAACTTTCCCGTCGATATCTACGAGAACCGCTTTTTCTACTGATGGGTGTTTCATAATTTCACGGATGACACCGCCGTCTCCCCCACCGACTACGAGCACATGCTTCGGATTCGGGTGTGTAAAGAGTGGGACGTGTGCGACCATCTCGTGATAGACGAATTCGTCCTTATCCGTCGTCATGACCATCCCGTCAAGTAACAACATCGTTCCGAACTCGTCCGTTTCGACCATCTCTAGTCGTTGAAACTCCGTTTGTTCGCTCTCATAAACGTGGTTTACACGGAACGTAATCCCGTAATCTTCTGTTTGGTGCTCCGTAAACCATAATTTTAATTTTTGGTCCATCGATAGAACCCCTTTCTGTTCAAAAAGTTGTTCGTATGCGAGTGGCGTTTTGAGGCGCTTCTTAATCATACGATAGGAAGTATACAAAACCTGTACCCATTTTGCACGATTTTTTTGCGGGATCGGTCTTGAATGTGAGTTTTTTGTGATACGTTGCCGATATACTGATTGAACCAATTCTGAATCGAAAGGTGGAATAGTATGTGGTCACCCTGTGCTGCTTGTAACACAACCATTCCTTTGATTGCTCAAGGAACACTCGTCACGAAATTCAAGGAATACTCTTACAAAACGTTTGAAGAACTCGATACGCTCCTTCTGCATGCGGAAGGGACGGTTTACTGTGTCGATTATAACTCCAACAGTCAGACACCTCCACTTGAGGTCGAAGCACTAAAAGATCAGCTTGCACATCGGCACATCATTGAACAGATTCAGCACGGCACTTTCGAGAGTCATCTCCAACCGATTATCTTCCTCGATTCAACGGAAACGTTCGGATATGAAGCGCTCCTCCGCAGTAGCGCCAACATCTCACCTGGTGACCTATTCCGGACGGCAAACCGCTTCGGTCTCCATTCGAAACTCGATCAACGTGCCCGCGCGGAAGCAATCAAAGCAACGTTTGAAGCCGTCGCCCCTCAGCAAAAGACGTTCATCAACTTCTTACCTTCGACCATTTATAACCCGGACTATTGTCTCCAGCACACGTTTGACATCATTGACCGATATGACCTCAGCCCAGACCGCTTTATCTTTGAAGTCGTGGAGACGGAGAAGGTACATGACGTCGATCATCTCCAACACGTATTTTCGACATATAAAAAGCGGGGGATGAAAGTTGCATTAGACGATGTCGGGGCAGGCTTCTCGACAATCGATATGTTGAAGCGACTTGAACCGGACTATGTCAAAATTGACCGTTCCTATATCTCGTTTTGTGATGAAGACGCTGAAAAACGCGCTTTCCTCAAACAAGTGCGTGCGTTAACCCATTCGATGGGCATCACCCTTCTTGCTGAAGGGATAGAACGTATGGAAGAAGCAGATGTCTGTCGTGAGCTCGGATTCGATTTAGCGCAAGGATATTTCTTCGGAAAACCGGCTCCTGCCAATCAATACAAGATTGAAATCACATAAGTCATCACGTTCAAAAGCACAGGAATCGACTTCGTCGACATCCGGTGCTTTTCTTTCATTCATGCGCCAACAATACCTTGATTTTAGATATGAAAAAAAGGGTAAGAGATGAATAGTTATGGACTCTCTCGAAAGGAGGAACGGTTGTACACGAATATGTACTTCTTCGTTCGTTATCCCGACGAAATCAATGCTGTTTTGAACAGCGTGTACTAAAAAACGAGGGGGATTCCCCTCGTTTTCATTGTTCATCGAACTATAGAAAGGTCGTGTTTCCTTTGAAACGTCGCGTAATTCAACTGATCATCATGGTGATCAGTGTCATCTTGCTTATCGGTCTCTTGTTCTGGCTCGACATCCTTATTTCTATATTAATTGGAATCGCCATCATCGCACCGCTCGTCGTCGGATGGCAAATTCTATTTGACCAAGTACAACCTCAAGGGAAGCTCGCCTGGTTACTGACCGTCTTCTTCATTCCATTCATCGGTGTCTTGGCATGGATCATGTTTGGCCGAACGCCACGCCGTCATCGACGCTTCAAACGAACTTCATCAGAGATTCGGATGCTACGGCAAGCAATCGAAAGCGAGAAAATTGAAACTTCACCTGATATTGTGTCGTCTTACCCGTTGACACGGACACTCGAAAAATTAGGCGCATCCGGTGCCGATGGTCATACTTCGACTAAACTGCTCGTCAACGGTGAACAGAAATTTGATGCATTATTAGACGCCATCAACAGTGCAACCGATCATATCCACATCCAATACTACCTCTTTCGGACGGATGACATTTCGTTAAAAGTTAGAGACGCCCTCATTCAAAAATCGAATGAAAATGTCATTGTCCGCTTTCTGTATGACGGACTCGGTAGCCAAGAAATCGGGGAAGAGTTTATCCAACCGTTACGGGAGTCCCGTGTCCACGTTCAGGCGTTCGACCCCGTTTTGCATCCGTACCTGGTGTTTAACGCCAACTTCCGCAACCATCAAAAACTGATTGTCGTGGATGGGCGAATCGCGCTAACAGGCGGGTTGAATGTCGGGGATGAATATCTTGGGAAGAATGATAAACTCGGTTTTTGGCGTGACACCCATCTCCGTCTTGAAGGTCCGCTCGTCCGAGAATTGCAACAGCTCTTTGTCGAGAACTGGCTATACGCAGGACAAGGGACGAGTGATGAGACGTGGGATCTGTTCGCAGATGAAAAGAACCTCTCTCAGTACTTTGTCAATGAACCAAAAGGGCAAAACGGAGCGACACAACTACTCGTCACATCGCCTGGTAAAGACGTCACGATTCGCGATGGACTCATGCGTCTGTTGATGGATGCCAAAAAATCGATTTGGCTCACCACCCCATACCTTGTCCCCCCGCCTGAACTATTGGCCATTCTTGAAGTCGCAGGTCGTAGCGGCATCGATGTCCGAATCGTCGTACCGGGCAAAGGAGACGAATGGTTCAGCTTTCATGCGACCGAGTATTATTTTGAACAACTGTTGAAGCGCAATATCAAAATTTATAAATACAACCGCCATTTCATCCATGCGAAAACACTACTGATTGATGGTAACGTTGCCCTCGTCGGATCAGCCAACTTCGACTTTCGTAGTATGTTTCTCAACCACGAGATGATGATTGCCCAATTCGATACTACATCCATTCAAGAACTGCACGAGGCATTTCTAAAGGACTTTGATGAATCCATTTTAATCGATTGGACCATGCTGCGGAAAAAGACGACCGGCAAACGTTTCGTCGAAGCGTTTTGTCACATTTTCTCGCCACTCCTTTGACGCATTCGCCAAACAAGATACGTCATGGCGACGACACCAACTAAAAACAATTGCCATCCAATCGTTAACTGCATCGCTGCCGTCACCGCCAGTCCTTCCATAATCAAGGCAGGAATCTTTCCAATCGTACTTGCTACTGCGAACGAGGCGAGCGTCATGCGACTGAACGCCGCCGATAACGTGACGAGACCAGAAGGAACGAATGGCATAAGACGCATCCCGAGGACGAGAAACCAAGCCTCGGCTCCTTCGGACTCCCGAAGCCGTTGGAATCGGCTACCATTCGGAGAAACATAACGGTGTAGGGCTTTCCGATAAAGGATGAAACTCACGACGGCGCCAACTGCCTCCCCGACAATCGATACGAGGATGCCCGGTACGAGACCGAGGACACTCACATTGATGGCTGTCAAAAAAGCACTAGGGAGGACACCGGCGACCGCAATCACACTATTCAGTAAAATACTGATCATCAAAAATAAAGGGAGCGGGAGCAGTTCCCATTCCATAATCATCACTCTTTCTCTTCACAAAATAAGGACCATGACATGTTGTCATGGTCCTTCACTATATCATAGCGATGATGAAGAGGTCGCGCCTGCTTCATCCCACGAGTCTTCGTCGACTGGTGGTAAATGTTTTTCTTCCAATTTCGAAACGACAACCGCACATGCCGCATCCCCCGTGATGTTGACAGATGTGCGAAGCATATCGAGAATACGGTCGACCCCGATAATGAGGGCGATTCCCTCTACCGGTAAGTTGACTGACTGAAGCACAAGCGCAAGCATGACAAGTCCGACTCCCGGTACACCCGCTGTACCGATCGAAGCGAGGACCGCCGTGATGACGACCGTCAACAACTGAGTCATTGTTAAGTCAGAAGCGAACACTTGCGCGATGAAAATCGTCGCAACCCCTTGCATGATCGCCGTTCCGTCCATGTTGACCGTTGCCCCGAGTGGTTGCACGAACGATGAAATCGAACGCGGCACACCGAGTTTCGTCTGCGCGACTTCCATCGATACCGGAAGCGTCGCATTCGACGAAGATGTCGAGAACGCAAAGGTCATCGCCTCATAGAAGTTCTTGAAGAAGAAGACCGGGCTCATCTTCCCGATGAAATATACTGCTGCCCCGTAGACAATCGTGGCATGCAAGAATAACGTCAAGACGACGGCAATCATATACCACGCCATCGCGACGACGGCATCAAGACCGATGCCTCCGATTGCAGAAGCAATTAATGCGAATGCGCCGTATGGAGCGAGCTTCATCACGAGATGAATGAGGTGCATCATGATGCGATCGCCTTGTTTGACGAATTGACGCCACGTCTTCGCCTTGTCCCCGAGGGCAATCAACGCAAACCCAATCAATGCCGCAAAGACGATGATTTGAAGCATGTTTCCTTCAGCGAGCGCCGTAATCGGATTCGTTGGAATCATATTGACGAATGTCTGTACGATATTAGACGATTCCTCGGTCGCTGTTGATTCAAATTCAAGACCTGTCGTTGGGAAGTCCCCACGCTCCCCTGGCTGTAAGACGGATGCAACACCCATCGCTAACATGATCGCGAGCGCTGTCGTCGCTAAGAAGAACAGAATCGACTTCGACCCGACTCGACCTAGTTCTTTCGGGTCCCCGAGACCCATGACGCCTAAAATAATCGAGAAGAAGACAATCGGTACGACTAACATTTTAATTAAATTCAAAAAGATCGTTCCGACCGGAGATAAAATATACGGATTCACAATCTCATAAACATTATCCGGCAAGCCCGCCAATCCGAGACCAACAACAACACCTAGCGCGAGACCGATTAAGATTTTTTTCGTTTCGCTCATCGTATCACCCTTTCTTTTTTTCACAATGTAGTCAGTATATCATAATACTGAATTTTCATACAATTACAACTGAATATCTCTTCAGTTACATAATTTCCTGTTACTCCCAAAAATGCGAAACAAAAAAGATTGGAGACGAAAATTCGTCCAATCTTTTTACTCGACGCCTAAGCGCTCGAGCTCTGCATGAAGTTCAGTCGAGTTTGCCCAAATCTCAGGGCGATGTTCTTGTAAGAAGTTCGCTAAAACGTCGCGGGACGGAGCGTCCATCATGTCGATTAAAATCCGACCCTTTAACGATTTGTCCATTTGATTGACGTGATACGGTAATAATTTATAACCCCGTCTCGCTTCCACGTCAACTAACATGTCACATGCCGCGACACCGCCATAATAAAAGCCTTCTGGTTTTCGACCGACCGTCACCCACACGATCCAATACGGTTTCCCGTTCGGTACCGCTTCCGGGTCCGTCAAAAACTTAATCCGTTTCTCGATGGCAGACTTGGCGTGCATCGCTCCCATATCGATTGTTGCAACGCCTTCTTCGACATCGATGATGACCGGAGACATGTTATTTAAACTAAGCGAACCGACACCAAAACCACCGTGTCCGTCCGTCGCATCGTCTGAAATAATATTAAAATTAATGTCTTTCATGTTCCACCCTCCCTCTCTACTGTACACAATGACATAGGATGGTGGCAATCCTGAGTCACACCCATTCGATTTGAAAGCGTCCTCCTGGACCGATCTGTTGGATTAATGAACGATCTTCTTCAATGATCCTTCCGATGACATTGACGCGCTCATCTGCCGGCAAATCCCGCTTCGTTATTTGCAGTTCCCCTGCATAACGACCGTAACGTTCATTGTCGATCGTGATACTGCCGAGCATTCTTTCTTCTGTATCTCGCGGTTGAATCAAATGGTCCCCAGGTCGTCCATACGCTCTCGATTCGACCGAACGGATGACGTCCCGGGCTGGGTCCATCCGATTCGTGTGACTTGTTGGAACCGAATCATCATGATTTCGTGTGGTCGCTCGAAGAACGATGACGCCCTCGTCGTACTCCCGAAACTGTCGCATCGTCTGATTGGATATACACGGATCTCCAATCAAGATTCGATCGACCGTCGCTTGTAAATCGATATAACACGAAAACGGAGATTGGTGGCGGTGCATCTCGAGTGTCGGTAATGTCTCATGAAGGGGGCCACGTAACCGTTCATCTCCAGGGATGAATGCTTGTACCCGTATTCCTTGCGCATGTAACCAGGCGTTTCTTTCATCAAACCAAGAACGCTCGAGTCCTGTTTCCGGACGAGGATAAAAGTTATGCCACGCTTCGACATGCTCACGTCGTAGCCCTTGTCGTAGCATCTCTTCAAGCTCTGCTTCCGTGAGCGTACTCGCATTGAGGGCGACCATCATATGTCGTGATAAATCCGCCACTTGTTTCGGTGTGACACCATAGTCAACACGTAACCCGGTGACACCCCACTCCAACAGCGCATGAGCATCATCCCAAGTCTTACCGAGTACCTGTAGAGACGATGGAGCGATATCCGCCACGAGTTCCATCTTTAGACGACTTGCCAACGCACCTAATTGCTGAAGTCGTTCCGTATAAGTTGTCGGATCGTCTTCCGGAATATGGAGCGACGTGAAGATGCTCGTAAACCCTGCCTCTCGCATGCGTTCCATCCAAGCCATCGAATCAAGTGTCAGTTCCTCACTTAAGTAAACCGAAATTCCTCTCATGTGAATCCACCTTTCCAAAAGTAGAGAAAAAGATGACTCGACTGGAGCCATCTTTTTTTATTAAATCCCGTCTGCCATCTCTTCTTTGAAACCGAAGAAATAAGTGAACAGGAAGCCTGCCGTATATGAAATCAATAGTCCGGCAATGTACGTCAAATACATGCCATTATCAATCAATGGTGTGAGCGATAGACCGGAAACACCAACCCCGAGCGCCGCTGTCTTCATCGTCGCTTGGAAAGCACCACCGACCGCGGCCCCGAGACACGCTGTCAAGAAGGGACGTCCAAGCGGAAGCGTGACCCCGTATAGGAGCGGCTCCCCGATTCCAAGGAAACCTACCGGAATGGCCCCTTTGATAATGTTACGAAGGCGTGGGTTGCGCGTCTTCACAAAAATAGCAAGCGCTGCACCGACTTGACCCGCCCCGGCCATCGCCAAGATTGGGAGAAGGGCCGTCGTTCCGACCGTGTTCAACAGTTCCAAATGGATTGGCGTCAAACCGTGATGCAATCCGACCATGACAAGCGGTAAGAAGAATCCGGCCAAGAGTGCCCCTGCGACAGGTCCCCCGAATTCAAGCGTCGCATTGATTCCTCGCATGATACCGTCTGACAATACGCCAGCGACCGGCATGATCGCATATAAAGCAGTAAATCCAACGATCAAGACTGTAAAGAGTGGTGTGAAAATAATATCAATGGATACCGGCATGAAGCGACGAATGTGCTTCTCGATATACGTCATGAGCCAACCGGCAAAAATAACACCGAATAATCCACCACGCCCGACGACGAGCGGCTCCCCATAAATGACGATGTCCGCGAGGAGTGGGTTGAACAGAATCCCCCCGGCAATCGCCCCGAGTACCGGCGTTCCTCCAAATTCTTTTGCCGTGTTCCAACCGACAAGGATGGCCAAATACGCGAAGACCGTGCTACCGAGCACGAGTAGAATCTGCATCCACGTCTCCGTCCGGTCGACGCCGGCGTTGACGGCAAAGTTCGCAGCCCCGTTAATGATTCCCGATGCGACAAGTCCCGGAATGAGCGGAATGAAGATATTCCCGAGGCGACGAAGGAATCGTTTGAACGGTGACTTTTGTTTTTCTTTCACCTTCTGGCGTTCGATCGCCGCACGCTCCTCTAACGTCAGGTTCGCATCAACCGACTCTTCCCCGATTGCGAGCCCTGTCTCATGACTCATATAATCCGCGACCCGATTCACAGTACCTGGGCCGACGACGATTTGCAGCGTCTCATCATTGATGACACCCATGACCCCGTCAATCTTTTTCAATGCGTCAATGTCTGCCTTCGTTCCATCTTTCAGCGTCAGTCGAACACGTGTCATACAATGCGCGAGTTGACGGATGTTCTCTTTCCCCCCGACATGTGCGAGGATATCCCGTGCTAAAACCTCTTCTTTCTTCATCTCGATTTCCCCCTTATAGCGCCTCGCGGACGAATCCGTTCGCGCGCTCTAATCGTTTGACAGCCTCCTCATAAGAGACGTCCGCTAAAATCATGACAATCGCCGTTTTGACGTGCCCCTTGGATGAAGCAAAATAACGCGCGGCCATTTGCATGTCGACCCCTGTCGCTTCTGCAATCATCCGCTTGGCACGCACTTCTAGCTTTTCATTCGTCGGTTGCACATCAACCATCAAGTTTTGATACACTTTCCCTACTCCAATCATCGACGTCGTCGAAATCATGTTGAGGACAAGTTTCTGTGCTGTTCCCGCCTTCAATCTCGTTGAACCGGTCAGTACTTCCGGTCCCGTTTCCACTTCAATCGGGTAATCCGCATGTCGACTGATGACTGCATCGCGATTACATGAAATTGAAGCTGTTGTGGCACCGAGTTCTCGTGCGTAATCGAGACCTCCGACCACATATGGCGTTCGACCGCTCGCTGCAATCCCAACGACTGTATCCTCTGCCGTCAAATGAAGCGCTTTCAAATCTGTGACCGCCAATTCCTTACTGTCTTCTGCTCCCTCGACGGCCTGAATGAGCGCGCGTTCGCCGCCGGCAATCAGTCCGATGACTTGATTAGGTGATACGCCAAACGTCGGCACACACTCTGCTGCATCTAGAATTCCTAAACGTCCGCTCGTACCTGCACCGATATAAATCAAGCGACCGCCTTTACGAAAGGATGCGATGACTCGCTCCACGACTTTTGTGATGACCGGGAGTTGCTCTTGAATCACTTGAGGAACTTGTTGATCCTCTGCATTCATAATCGCCAATCGTTCCTCAATCGACATCTCGTCCAGGTGCATCGTTCGTTCATTCCGTCTTTCTGTAGCCAGTTTATCTAGCATCGCCACCATCCTTTCTTCTCTATGATTTAATCGTACTATATTGAAATTTAAAGTCAATTTATAATTTAATTTTTATGAAATTTAATTTCAAATAAACTTTAAAGAAAAACTCACTCTGAACGAATGAGTCGTTTTTTCAAGACGTGCACGCGTGTTCCTTTATTCGTGATCGAATCCTTCTCATACACGTATCCGTTTCGCTCCCAGAACCGACGAGCGCGGAGATTGTTTGGAAGGACACCTAATCGAAATACCGTCTGATACGGGCGCATATATTGGTCTTCCAATTGTTCATACAACGTTTGCGCCAAACCTGTCCCATGGAGAGATTCTTCGACAACGAACAAACCAAGCCAAAGCGAGCCATCGATCGGATGTTTTTTTAAGAGGTCGGCGATTGCCACGATTCGCTCTTCTTCACGAAAAATCAGGCTAATCGTACCTTCTTCTTCAAAATCTGCCACGTTCTCGTCACGAAACATCTCGACTATCTGTTCATTCAATCTTGCGAATGTGCGCTGGTCCATCAAAAAGCGTTGCAATTCTTGACGATCTTCGGCCGTATAAGGTCGAATCATCGGCGTAGTTTCACCATCTCATCACGGGCTTCTGCGTACCGATCAATCAACCCTTCTCCCTTCCGGTGGAGGAGTCCCATATATAACGTATCGACAATCGTCAATTGTGTCATCCGTGAGGCGATGCTCGCGATTCGGAAGTCGCTCTCGACGTTCGGTGTACAGAGTCGAACGTCCGCTTCTCGGTAAAGCGGTGATTTGTCGAGGTTAGTGATGGCGATGACCGGAACACGTTTCTTTTTCGCAAATCGGACAAGCTCGAGCACATCTTTCGTTCGACCGGACGTGCTGATTGCGACGAATACATCAGACTTTCCTAAATGCGGAATCAGCGACAACATATAATGAAAATCGGGAGAGGTCGTGGCCGCATATCCCAGTTTCGTGAACTTATATTGCGCATCAATTGCCGCCGTCGAAGACCCCCCGACTCCGTAAAAGATGACGCGGTTTGCACGAGCGAACAAGTCCACCGCATGTTCAAGTTCTCGTTTGTCCATCGCTTCGGCGCACGCCTCGATGGCTCCTTTATTCACATGGATGACTTTTTGGAACGAGTCATACGGCGTGTCCTTTTGCTGGAGGACGTTGAAGTCCGTCAGCGTCGTCTCCGTGACAGCCAAGTCTTTCACGAGCGCGAGCTTGAACGCTTTAAAACTATCAATCCCGACGACTCGTGCGAAACGAACGATACTCGCCTCGGATACATCCGTCTTTTGCGCAAGCTCTTTTGTCGTCATGTTTGGAATGAGCGTTGAATGGGACAAAATATAGTCGGCGATCTTCTTTTCGACCGCTGTCATATCCTCTTTCGCTAAATCAATTTTCGTAAGTAAGGATTCCATTTGGTCATCCCCTTCCTGCAACTGTTGTTCTTTTATGATAGCGGATTCCTTCCCCATATTCCAATCACCTAAAAAGATCGAGCGTACGCCCGATCTATAAGTTGTTCGTATTGAACGTGTCACCACCTTGAATCGATCCGTTCTCAAATCCTCTCTCGAACCAACGCATGCGTTGTTCCGATGTCCCATGTGTGAACGAGTCTGGCGTCACATATCCACGTGCCTGACGCTGCAGCGTGTCATCGCCAATCTGATGCGCGGCATTCATCGCTTCTTCCACGTCCCCCGCTTCAAGATACCCTAACCCTTGCGCGTGATGGGCCCATACGCCTGCATAGTAGTCTGCCTGCAACTCAAAGCGGACGAGATAGCGATTGAATTCGGTCTCGCTCATCTCGTTCCGAAGCGGCATGATTTCTTCTGTCGTCCCGAGAAGCGTCTGGACGTGATGCCCGACCTCATGGGCGACGACATAAGCCATCGCAAAATCCCCTGGTGCATTGAAACGTTGACTCAGTTCATCATAAAAACTCAAATCGATATATAATTTTTGGTCGCCGGGACAATAGAACGGACCAACAGCCGAGCCAGCAATACCACAAGCGGATTCAACCTGTCCGGAAAATAGGACGAGCGTCGGCTCTTCATACGTCATCCCATTTTCAGCGAAGATGTCTGTCCACACTTCTTCTGTATCCTTCAAGACGACCGCTACGAAATCTGCCATCTCCTCTTCACGAGCAGTTCCCGTATACGTCCCCTCCGATTGAGGTTCCCCGATTCCGATGTTGTTGACGAGATCCGTCGGGCTTCCCCCATTCAATAATGTAAAGACGATGACGAGAATCAATCCGAGACCACCCCCGACCCCGGCAATCCCCTTCCCTCCGATGCTACGGCCACGTCGATCCTCGACGTTTCGGCTCTGTTGTCTTCCTTTCCACTTCATCCCGATTCCTCCTACATTCGCTCTGTCTTGTTTATTACCCCAAATCCGGTAAAAGTGAGCTCATGTTTCTCGGTAAATGAGAATTTTCTTTTCTAGAGGAAGGGGATTCTCTACAATGAAAGAGACTTCAGCAAAGGAGGAATGACCCATGCCTTATGTAACGGTAAAAATGCTCCCGGGCCGTACCGTGGAACAAAAACGTGCATTAATCGAAAAGGTGACGGATGCCGTCTCCGAGACGACGAATGCGCCAAAAGAAAACATCACCGTCTTCATCGAAGAGATGGATGCGACACATTACGGACAAGCCGGTGTAATGCACGCAGATAAGAAGTAAGTGACGAACGGACTCCTGATATGGAGTCCGTTTTTTGTTCTAGTCTTCTCGGTTCACGTCGAACCGTTCACTCGGTACGGTCGGCTTAATCAAGTGACGTGTCGCTCGCCAGATGTGGTAGCCGATACGGTCGAGCCAGAGCAGTACTTGCACTTTTTGAATTGTCTGGTCCATCTCCAACTGATTCGCCGCCGTTTCTTCTAGCAGCTCCGAGCGATGTGCTTTTCGATATTCCGCCAGTTGTTTTGAGGCCTGTTTCCACAGCTTCGAATCCTCTGGTGGCGTATGATGATTCAGTTGATTCACAAGGTCAAGCTCATGCAATACGAGTTCTCGTGCCGCTAAAAAGTCGGTGTCCCGAAGTGCGTGGACCGGTTCGACTTCTCGCAAGACATATAACCAGCGTTCCAGATGATCGATCGTATGCAAGAGGGATAGATGTTGGCCATAATCATTTTGCTTTCCTTCATCTTCAAGACGTATCGTGCTCAAAAAGACACGGACATCACTCAACGTCTTGTCGACGAGCGTCAATTCATCTTCACGAAGACGTCCCTCTCGGACAAGCAATTCCGTCTCATTTCCTAAATATCGTTCGATTTCAAGTAAAGAGCGTCGTGCCGCTTCAAGAGCGACCGTCGGGAGTTGTGACATGTTTTTATCGAGCAGACGTGTCAATTTTTCGGAGCGACTCGGAATCCACTTCAGTAATCGCCGTGCGAACGTTTGATAAAATGGTAGGAATAAGATCACACCTAGTAGATGGAATGTCGTATGGAATAAGGCGAGACGTAATAAGTCGTTCCAGTTGAACCAATCGGCTACTCGATTGACGACCTCGAAGAGAACAGGGAACGTCAGCCATCCGATGAGGACGATTGACACGTGGTAGATGGCATGCCCCAATACAATGCGTCGGGCTGACTTCCAGCCTCCGATTGAACCGAGTGCCACGACGAGGCTCGTCCCCGCACTTTGACCAAGCACCAAATAAGCGGCTTGCGGGAGTGAAATCGCCGCCGTCGCGAGAGCCGTCATCGTTAGCACGAGTCCAATCGTCGATGACTGAAGGACGGCGGTCATCATAAATCCGATTCCAATCAGAAGTGCCTGATGCAGAACGGTCATCTCACCGGCCGAGCCAAACGAGAACGTGACGACATCCCGCATCGCTTCTTGAAGTGTCCCAATCCCAACAAAGATCAACCCGATACTGACGAGCAACAGTCCCACACGGCGAAGGCGCGGACTGGATAGACGAAACGCCATCCCGATTCCAATGATCGGCAAAAACAACTGGCGCACGTCTAAGTTATAGCCGAGGATGGCAATGATCCATCCCGTCGTCGCGCTGCCTACGTTTGCGCCAATTACGAGAGGTAACGATTGCGTGAACGTGAGAAGCCCCGCGCTCACAAACCCAATCGTCATCAGTGTCGTCACCGAAGAAGATTGAAACAGGGTCGTCAGCATTGCGCCGAGAGTCGCCCCTGATAAAGAGCCGTCGGTGAATTGATTCAACCGATGACGCAATCGTGTACCAGCCCATTTTTTGAGCGTATCTGTCAGTAACGTCATCCCGAGTAAAAAAATCCCGATTCCACCAATCAGTGTCGCAATCTCCATCGTGTCACGCCCCTTTGCGTGTTTAATCGTCCTTCAATGTCGATAAAATCCACGATTTTTCATTCGCATAATCTTTTAAATTCAACAACACATCTTCCGGATAATAAATTTTTTCATCCGACTGCCTCGAGTTCAAAATCGACTGGACGAGCATCGAGACCTCTGAAATCTCTTTTCGCTCCCCGTCATTCATCTGTAAATAAATCCCCTCATATTTGCCTTGTCCCTTATATAAGTCGTATGGCAACTGACTCAATTGATCTTCAAGCAGATAGTATGTCGGTGGAAGCCCAATCGTCTCCATCGTCTGTCGCAAGCGCTCCATATAACGAACACGATTCGCTTCCGGGAAGTTCTTATATTTTAATAATCGGCGATTCACGAATCGACTCGCCAAATCGGCTAGAATCGCGTCGTCTTCTTCCATCCATTCTTGGAAATAGAAGTAGACGACCGTCTCATCCAATTTCAAATATTGTTCGAGTGACATACCGGCGCGTTCAAAAATCGGCAAGAAGTGTTTCGGCGTCATGTTAAACTCGTATCCACTCTCATAGAGCTCCTGTGCCCGCTCAAGAATCGCTTTCAAGAGGAGATCGCTCGACCGTGTCGCCGGATGAAGGTACACTTGCCAATACATTTGATAGCGACGCATAATATAGTCTTCAATCGTATGCATCCCAGACTGCTTGACCACGACTTGGTCTTCATCCGGACGCAAGACGCGCAACATGCGTTCTAAATCAAACTTTCCATAACTGACACCCGCAAAGTGAGCGTCGCGTAACAAATAGTCCATCCGGTCGACATCAAGCTGTGAGCTGAGCATATTGACGATCAAGCGATTCGGATGCGTCTTATTGATGATGGAGGCCACTTCTTCGGCAAACCCGACACCCATCTCAGATAAAACCCTATTTACTTCGGTTTCCCCTAAAATGATGCGCTCCGTCCACACTTCATGACGAACGGAAAAGACGTGCTCGAACGCGTGCGAGAATGGACCGTGTCCGACATCGTGCAAGAGCGCTGCTGCCAACAGTAGTTCACGGTCGCGGTCGTCCCATTCCGGATACTGTTGGAACTGATCGATTAACTGGCGTGCGATTTCATATACGCCGAGCGAGTGATGGAATCGCGTGTGCTCCGCGCCATGAAACGTCAAAAATGACGTTCCAAGTTGTTTGATGCGACGCAAACGCTGAAACTCTTTTGTATTGATCAGCTCCCAAATGAGGTGATCGTAAACATAAATATATCGATGTACCGGATCCTTGAATACTTTCGATCCAGATAGTTGTCCTCGAGACGAGTACATGACATGCCCTCCTACGTTTCGTTATGTTCTAGATTCGACTTCAAACTAATCGTTCCCTCCATGCTATAATGAGGAGGAAAATTTTTTGTGAAAAGGAATTAATGTATATGATCCATCCATTGTTACAACAACCGAGCTATCGCATCATCGATCAGTCGAGTCTTGGCACGATGTTTCAAGCGGAACAATCGTTTGCGACCGATGATACGTTATGTGCGTCAACGCAAGAACGAGGTGCCGTCTTGCGGGCATGGGTGCACACCGATACGATTGTACTCGGAATCCAGGATGCTCGGCTGCCTCATTTGAAAGAGGGAATTCGTTATTTACATGAACATGGATTCCGTCCCGTCGTCCGAAACTCAGGCGGTTTAGCCGTGGTGCTAGACGATGACGTCCTCAACCTTTCTTTAATTTTACCAGAGAAGGACGGGATTCAAATCGACAGCGGCTATGAGGCTATGACCTCGCTCATCCAACACATGTTCCAAGACGTCACGAATGACATCGTCCCAGGTGAAGTCGTCGGCTCATACTGTCCTGGAAGTTTCGACTTGTCGATCGACGGCAAAAAGTTCGCTGGGATTTCGCAACGACGCGTCCGTGGCGGTGTCGCCGTTCAAATTTACTTGAGCGTAAGACAGAGCGGGAGCGCACGTGCTGAAATCATCCGTGACTTTTACAACCTTTCCATTCAAGGAGAAGTGACAAAGTTCACGTACCCTACCATTGTACCGGAAACGATGGCTTCGCTTGAAGACTTGCTTGGAATCCCGCTTACCGTGCAAGATGTCCTCACTCGAGCCTACCGCGTTCTTTCCACTGTCAGTTCGCTTCAAAACGCGGCACTGACGGCAGACGAGCAAACGATGTTTGCAAGTCAGCTCGAACGCATGTGGAAACGGAATGAACCGTTACGCGACATTGAACAACAACTAACAGAGGAGTGATTCATCCAATGTTTAAACTGATCACAGACACCGGGGCCGATTTGACACACGATCAAATCATCGAATACGGTCTTGAGATTTTACCGCTCGGTGTCATCATCGACAACGAAGAATTTTTAGACGGCGAAACGATTCAACCGAAAGAAGTATACGATGCGATGCGTCAGGGTAAGACGCCAAAGACGTTCCAAATCGAGACGTCACGAATCGAACACTGTTTCCGTCAGCATCTCGAGGCTGGAATCCCGTTCTTATATCTCGCTTTCTCCGGAGAACTCTCCGGTACATACCAAACCGCTGTCATGGTCGGCGAAATGTTGAAAGAAGAATATCCAGACAGTACATTCACGGTTCTCGATACACGGACCGCCTCTGTCGGACAGGCATTGTTCGTCAAGACGGTCGCAGAGTACGGACAAGACCATACGTACGAAGAAACGGTCACGTATGCTACTTCACTCGTCGGCAAAGTCCGCCACTTGTTCACGGTCGAATCGCTCGAATATTTGATGCGGGGCGGACGTGTCTCGAAGGCGAGTGCTTTCATCGGAGACTTGTTGACGATTTTACCGTTATTGACGGTCGAGGACGGCAAGCTCGTCCCGATTGAAAAGGTGCGTGGTCATAAAAAGGTCATGCGCCGGATGGTCGAATGGACAGTCGAATCGAAGTCGATCGTCGAGAACGGAGACCTCTTCATCGGTCATGGTGACGACCTAGAAAAAGCCGAACAGTTCGAGAAGATAGTCCGCGAACATCTCGAACCGAAGCACATCACGAAGACACTGGTCGGGTCTGCCATCGGTGCCCACACCGGTCCCGGTCTACTCGTCATCGCCTATTTCGAGGCATGAAAAAATGAGCTCTCCCGATTTTCGGGCGAGCTCATTTTCGTTTTAGCGATTCCAGTTTTTAAATCCATCACCGAACTGCGCGTAATTTTCGTCTTGGAACACACCGTCCACAAATTTCGGTACATCTACCGGCAACTTCCCTTGTGGCTTCACTTCACCGAAGATGGCACGAATGCCTGCCGGTAAGTTCGGACCTGCCGACTTCAAGTTGCCCGCCTCCGAATCTGGACCGTTCGGATCGCCTTTGAATCCATAGATTAAGAGATGTGCCGGGGCATCCGGTTGAACGGCAATGTCGTATGGGTTGCGCAAACTGAGTAAAACCGATTGTTTCCCTGTCTCATTTGCATAACGGAACACTTCGGCCGGTACATAATGATCAGCTGATGTCGGTTTTAATTTCGCGCTGTTGTTCACGTTCGAACCGACGATGATATAGTCAGCCACCTCAACTTGTTGCCGTAGTGCCGGATTTTGATTTAGACGCGGCGTTGATGCTGAGTAGTTGGCCGTGATGACGTTCACGTCTTTCATATTCCCTGCATTCTTTTCTAGTGACTTGATTGTTTTCACCATGCTATCCGTTTGGTCTTTCGCTGGCGACAAGACGAGCACCGTGTCTCCTTTTTTCGGTTTGAATGGAAGCGTCTTCTTCTCGTTCTTCACGAGAGTGACTGCCGCCTCCGCGATTTCACGTTCCTTCACTTTATGCTCAGCGCTTCCTACCGTCGCATTCGCTTCTGCGAGCTTCATCTCGAGCGTCGTGGAGTCCGTCGTTTCTCCCCAAATGCCACGCTCTGCTTTCAGTTTTAAAATGCGTTCCACTGATTCATCGATGGTCGCCTCCGATAAACGTCCATCCTTCACTGCCGCAATGACTTCCTCAAAGATTGCTTCGAGTTTGATCACATCTGCTTCCGAGCGTAAAATCGTCGGCATGAGCGCGATGTCGACCCCTGCTTCGAACGTCTTGATGACCGCCTCTGCTTCCGTAAAATTGTCTGCGATGGCTTGCATGTTGAGTGCGTCGGTCACCACGATTCCTTCATATCCAAGTTCCTCACGAAGCACTCCCGTGATGACATCATCCGAAAGCGTCGCCGGGAGTGGGAACGTGCCGCGTTCTGATTCGACGACCTCGTCCTCGATTTGTGGCATCCCGATATGCGCCGTCATGATCATGTCGATTCCTTCTGTGATGGCACGTTTGAACGGTAACAACTCGAGACCACGCAACTCGTCGAGTGATTTATCGACAACCGGTAACCCATAATGCGAGTCGACGGCCGTATCGCCATGACCTGGGAAATGTTTCGCCGTTGCGGCAACACCTTGGTCTTGAATACCTTGTGTCATCGCGGAACCGAGTTCCCCGACTAGTTCAGGGTCGCTCGAGAACGAACGGACGCCGATGACCGGATTCCCCGGATTGTTGTTGACGTCAAGTACCGGTCCGAAGTTCACGTTTACCCCGAGTGCGTTCAATTCAGAACCGATGATTTTCCCTGCATCATAGGCATATTGACTGTTACGTGTGGCCCCGAGTGCCATATTCCCCGGTAAATTCGTTCCCGTCCCAAGTCGTGTCACAATCCCACCTTCTTGGTCGATCGTGACGAATAACGGGACATCATTGCTGGCATCTTGTTTCACGACTTCTTGCAAATCATGAACGAGTTTCGTCGTCTGTTCCGTTTCCTTCACGTTCTCAGCAAACAATATCACTCCACCGAGATCGAAACGATCGATGACACGCGCCACTTCCGGTGCAAGAAATGTATGGTTCGCCCCGTTCCATAATCGGAAGTCCGGCATGATCATCTGCCCGACTTTTTGTTCGAGCGTCATCGACTCTAGCTTCGTGTTGACGCGCTGGTCAATCGATATCGTCGGCGTCCCTTCCGCCACGACCGCGTCTGCTGCTGGAACCGACGAGACGAGCAATGCCGTCGTCAATCCGAGTGTTGCCGTCCAATTCAGTGCCTTGTTCATGTTCCCACTCCCCTTAGTCAAATTTGGCTGACCCCCAAACGAAAAGGCATGGAGGAAGAAGCGTTGCCTCATCAACGCTCGTTCACCCCATGCCTGATCGCATCAGTTACATTTGGTCCTTATTCAGGTGGTCAACAACAGTATAGCAACTCCACTTTTTAGAAACAATTGTTCAAGTGAAAGCGTAACCATTTTGAAACAATGTTTCTGTTTTGATACACAGTGAACTGTATTGGCAAAACCAATAATTTCTGTGGTTCGTTTTTGATTCGTTTTTTGGTAAACTCAATTCGATACAGGTTAACTTTCAAAAAGGGGGAAATTATTGTGGCAAGAGGGGAACTGAAGCGTAAGCCGGAATGGTTAAAGATTAAATTAAACACGAACGACACGTATACCGGCCTAAAGAAAATGATGCGCGAGAAAAATTTACATACGGTATGTGAGGAAGCAAAATGTCCGAACATCCATGAATGTTGGGCAGTACGTCGGACTGCGACCTTCATGATTCTCGGAAGCATCTGTACACGTGCTTGCCGTTTTTGTGCCGTCACGACCGGAAAACCGAACGAGCTCGATTGGGAAGAGCCAAAACGTGTCGCCGAATCGGTTCGACTCATGAACTTGAAACACGTCGTCATCACGGCTGTCGCACGTGACGATTTGAACGATTACGGGGCTACCGTCTTCGCAGAAACGGTTCGCGCGGTTCGCGCCATGAACCCGGAGACATCGATTGAGGTGCTCCCGTCAGACATGATGGGTGATTTCTCTGCCTTGCAGACGTTGATTGATGCGGGTCCTGACATCATGAACCATAACTTAGAGACAGTCCGTCGCCTCACACCGAGAGTTCGTGCGAAAGCAACATATGACCGCACACTCGAGTTCTTGAAGCGTTCGAAAGAATTGAACCCGGATATCCCGACGAAGTCATCGATCATGGTCGGACTTGGGGAGACGAAAGAGGAATTGATTGAAGCGATGGATGACCTACGCGCGCACAATGTCGATATTTTGACGCTCGGTCAATACTTGCAGCCGACGAAGAAACACCTTGAGGTGGAACGTTACTACCATCCAGACGAGTTCGCCGAGTTGAAAGAGATCGCTCTATCAAAAGGATTCTCACATTGTGAGGCTGGTCCACTCGTCCGTTCGTCATACCATGCGGATGAGCAAGTACACAAGGCGCGTCGCCACACGATGTTGCCAATCGACTAACAGAAAGAAGAGAGATTATGACTGGTACGACGTGGCATTTACTTAGAACTGAATCGACTTCCCCGGCCGAAAATATGGCGATTGATGAAGCCATCGCCAATTGGGTCGCGAAGGGAGAGCTCAAACCGACGCTTCGTTTTTATTCATGGGCACCTCATGCAATCAGCGTCGGACGTTTCCAGCGAGCGACGCGTGACTTGGACCGGGACGCCCTCAAAGCGAACAATATTCCGGTCGTTCGTCGCTTAACAGGGGGACGTGCCGTGTTGCATGCGGATGAGTTGACGTATAGCGTCATCTTGCCTGAATCGACCCCTGCCCTCCCGACGAATATCATCGAGAGCTATCGCCTACTCACGGAAGGGGTTCGCCGCGGATATCACGAACTCGGCGTCCCCGCCGAATTTTCGGTACCATTGACGGAAGAGGATCGCGAAGCGCTCCGCAAACCAAAATCGGCCGTCTGCTTCGATGCTGCTTCATACTATGAGCTTGCTGTCGACGGGAAGAAGATCGCGGGTAGTGCACAAGTGCGCCATCAAGGGGCCGTGCTTCAACATGGTTCGATTCCTCTCTCCGTCGATGATGAGGTGTTGTTTGACTGTTTCGCGATGGATGAGACGGAGAAACACGAAGCCAAAACCCGCTTCAGCGAAAAAGCCGTCGCCTTGAACGACACGTTAAAGCGTTTCGTTTCCTTTGACGAAGTAGCGGCCGCATTCGAGACCGGTTTCAAGGACGCGTTCTCGTTAACGTTCGAACCGCTTGTCTTCACGAAAGAACAGCAAGCCGAAATCGATTTGCTCGTCAAGAAGTACGAGAGTGATGAATGGGTCTGGAAACGCTAAAAAGATTGTCCCTTTTGATCAGGGACAATCTTTTTTTATGCCGTGTTTGTTCGGCGCAACAGATGGCGCACTTCTCGGAACGTGACGAATGTTTTGTTGTTCGCATCATACAATTTGTAGCGTAACGATTTCAAACTTGAAAACAGTCCGATTGTCGTTGCCCGTTGTAACGGCGGTGTCGACGTATGTGCTTTCTCTAGATGATAGTTCGGCACGCGTGGACTCAAATGGTGCACGTGGTGGAATCCGATATTCCCCGTCACCCATTGAAGCACTTTCGGCAACTCATAATACGAACTTCCTTCAATGGCCGCCTTCACATAATCCCACTCCTGCTCATCTTCGAAGTATGAATCTTCAAACGTATGCTGGACATAGAACAACCAGATTCCAAGCACACCGGCGATGAACATCGTCGTGCCTTGAACGATCAAGAACGCTTGCCAACCAATCAGATAGATGAGCGCGCTATATAGGACGACGAGAGAGATATTGATGAGATACGTGTTGTGTCGTTCTTTTTTCCGCGCGTCCTTTCGGTTGAAACGACTCGTGACGAGAATAAGCCAAAGTGGTCCGAGACCGAACATAACGAGCGGATGACGATATAGGCGATACTTTAAACGAGTCCATTTTGACGCTTCTATGTACTCCTCAATCGTCATGACCCAGATGTCGCCGACACCCCGTTTATCCAAATTTCCACTCGATGCATGATGAATCGCATGCTCCCGCTTCCACTTCTCGTATGGGAATAACGTCAAGACCCCTGTGATGGTTCCGACAATGGCGTTCGCCTTCTTATTTTTAAAGAATGAACCGTGCGTACAGTCATGGAAGATGATGAACATCCGCACGACAAATCCTGCTGCAATCAGCGTGAACGGCAATGTCAGGAAAATCGAGACACTCAGTAGTTGGTACGCTAAAAACCACGATACGAGAAACGGTAAAATCGTATTGATCATCTGCCGCACACTGATCCGAATATCGGACTTTTCAAACGGCGAGACGTGCTTTCTTAATTGTGCAATCTTTTCTTTACTCATAACAACCTCCTTGAATTCAACAGCGTCACAACGCAAAAATATAGATAAAACCAACAACCAACGTTGTTCAATGTGAATTCATGGATCGGAAGTATTCCCTATCAAGAATTAACACTAGGTCATTATATCACGTATAAAACTTATGTGGTGAAAATTCAGAAAAAAGACTCGCCCCTATCTTTAGAGACAAGTCTAACTGATTCATTGTTGCGTATAGATGGAAACCGAGCCACCGTTGACGAAGAACTCGCCCCAACCGTCCGCATTGATCGTCACGAGACGTCCGTTATTTCCTGTCATGTCTTTCCACACTTCCCCTGCATTCTGTTTTCCGACATACATCCATTTCGACCCGCCTGATCCGTCCGACAAAATCGTCGCAAGACCAGACTTCGCACGGTCCGTCACCCCTTCACGTGTCCACCCGATGACGTCTTGGTGATTGATGTAATCATGTTGTGTGCCGTAGGCGAAATCTTTACGCGCTTTCAAAATCGGCTGAAGCGACGCTGACATATTCGGGATTTCACGGTTCGTCGTCCCTTTCGTTCCATAATAATCTCCGTAGAAGAGTGCTGGATATCCTTGACCGCGTGTCATGATGGTCGCATAGGCAAGCGGTTTGAACCAATTCGCGACCGTTGATTCCAGTGACTGCCCTGGTTGTGAGTCATGGTTGTCGACAATGGTGACAGCGAGTGTAGGATGCTGCTCGACGACCGTACCTTTTAAAATGTTCCGCATGTCATAGTAACCGCCACCATTCCCTGCCGCTTGGAAATTGTAATGGAGTGGTACATCGAATACGGAATGAGTGTAGCCCGTCTTGGCCAAGTAATCATTGATGGCCCCTAAGTCATTCTTCCAATACTCCGCAACAGTGAACATCTCTTTTCCGGTTGCCTGACGAACACTCGTCACCCATTCCTTTAAGTATGAATGATTGATATGCTTCACCGCATCAAGTCGGAAGCCGTCCAATCCGAGTGAATCTGCGTACCATTTCCCCCAGTTTTTCATCTCCTGACGTACTTCCGGATGCTCAAAATCGACATCGGCGTACATCAAGTAGTCATAGTTCCCGTTCTCACCCGACACTTCACTGTCCCATGCTTTACCCGTGCTCTTGAATTTGTAGATACGGCTCAAACTCCGTGACTGATCCCAATCAGTCCCGTCAAAGTGATACCAACGCCACTTGAACGGGGAGTATGTATTGTTGCGGCCCGCAAAGTTGAATCCCGTCCAGGCAGAAATGGCATATTCCCCAGACGTCTCTTGATTTCGGTTAGAAGGATTGACCTCGACCGCTTGAACGGACTCGGTATAATCCGCTCCGCCTTTATGGTTCATGACGACATCCCCATATACGCCAATCCCTTTCCCGCGTAAGTTGGAGATCGCCGACTGTAGCTGCGCTTTTGTTCCATACTTTGTCCGAGTCGTCCCTTTTTGATTGAACTCTCCTAAATCATACAAATCATAGGCCCCGTATCCAACATCATTTTGAGACGTCCCTTTATACGCCGGCGGAATCCAAACCGTGGAGATCCCGATGTCTTTCAAATGCTGCGAATCATTCGAGAGTCGGTTCCAGTGTTGCCCATCGTTTGGAACGTACCATTCAAAATATTGCATCATCGTACCGTTCTGTGGGGTCGCTGCCTGTGCGACCGGTTGCCCTGAAAGCAGTGCAATTGATGTCACTCCAGCTAGGACAGCAATCCCTTGTCGTTTCTTCAACATCCTTCATTCCTCCTCAAATAGTTAACGAAAACGCTTGCATTAATTATTGTGAAGGATTTTGATTTTGTTGCATAGATAGACACTAAAAAACAGTTCTCTCTCCCTAACTATTTCTCATTCGAATAGTTCAGTCGAACGAAACAAAGACGGATGGCTTGTGCCATCCGCCTAGTCATCCTTCCCGGCTAATTCGTTTGCGTTTGAAACGGTAGCCGATGTACGGAAGTCCTGTAAACACGAGACCGATCGTCACGAGTAGTTGAATCCCAATCAATATTGTCTCGACAACGGTTGGCCAATCAAACTGAAACAACGAAAAGAGGGCAATCCATAAAATACCTAGGATGAGCGCAGCCCTTCCCATCTGACGCTCCATGTCATGATATTTTTCCTCTGTTGTTTCGACATCCGAGTAAATCGGCTTGGCATCTCGATTTCCTTTGAAAATATGAATCTCATCCCCGGTTGATGTGACATGTTCCCACCCGCTCGACGCAAACAGGTCAAAGTAGTCTTCGTCTGGACGAGTACGATAGTCCAAACTATACTGAACGTCTTCCGGTTCCCCTTCAACGAGCGTGTATCCTAGCGGGGCAAACTTCTTCAAATGCCATCCCTTGGCCGCCATTCGTTCTAGTTTCCGCATCTCACGCTCTTCAGCAAACGCCAATCCCCAGCTCGACATATACTTTTGTCTCATCTTGATCCCTCCATATCCAAAATGGCACAGGCATCTTCGACCATCGCCTGTCGTCTCTTCACATCATCCGTTAAAATCGAGCGGCCTTTATTCGTGATTCGATAGTTCTTTTTCTTTCCGTCCCCATCCATCGGTTCAATCAGTTCGGCGTTCAACAACTTTTTGATAATCGTATACATCGAAGCCGGACCAATTTGCATTCGCCCTCGCGTGGTCTCTTCGACAAATTGCATGACTAAATAGCCATGACGTGGCGTCGTGAGCGCCAACAGGATATAAAACATACTATCCGTCAGTTCCCCTAACTCTAATGAGTCCGTTCGCGGCATCTTTCCACCTCCTATATCATTGAATGATATATTTCTTACACTCAATATATATCGTTAAATGATATATGTCAATAAATGATATAAAAAAAGCCGCACCCTTTTAGGTATGCGACTTCAAGATAAACGGTTTTAACTAGTGACATAGTCTAAATCATGCAAGATATACGCCAGGAAGAAAATCATGCTTGGATTCTCATATCGCATCTGGACTTTACGGAGCTGCTCGCGATACGTGACCTCATACTCGGCCCCGTTCATCTTCCGCTCCATGTTCATCTTGATGAGCGCATCAAGCTTGTCCATCATATCGACGAGCATTCCCTCATACGTATCGTCTTTCGAGTCAGCCATATATCGACGGAACGCCGGTTGCATATACTCAGGCAACAGTCCAAGCAGACGTTCACTTTCCGCTCGCTCGTATGCCTCAAACGCAGCCCCCGTCTCTTGCGTCGAATGTTTGACTGGACCGAGCACGTCTCCGGTCACCCCTTCAACTAAATCGTGACAGAGAAGACGAGCCACGAGTTCGGCGACATCGACATCGACGTCGTACTTCTCACGCTCTAAGAGCCCACTGAACATACCGAGCGCGGCAGCCCGGAAACCATGAATCGCATCGTTGTCGTCAATCGTGTTAAAGCGACCTTTCCAGCGACGGACACTATCCATCCGCATGACGTTCTCGATGAATCGCAACACATCCGTTTCTGCCTCGACCTGGTCGAACAGCCAGCGAACCGAATCAATCGGATGATGTCGGAGTGCGGCTTTCATCTCTTCTAGTTTGTCATCAAAGTGCGGAGAGCCGTGCGCGACTTCTCGTCGCACGAACAACATCGCATCGAACGAATCAATCCCGTCCACGATTCGACCTTCGAACGAATCATCTTCCGCTTCCACCACGAAACGATGAAAGTGAGGACGTAATGATTGCGACAGCAGCTCGACAAGACCGAGACTCGCTGTTCGTTCCATACGCTCGATGTGACCGATCAAGGTCGGTTCTTTTTTCGTCCGGTGCATGATCGGACCCGTTTGTACTTCATTCATATCGTGGAAAATGGCTTTCCCGAGCAAATCGAGCAAGTCGACTTCACGCCCGTTCTCTTTTTCCACATAAGCCGCGATCAAGCTGAAGACCGCGACACGAAAGCTGTGACTCGCTGCATTATCATGATAATGGGGGGCATATTCGTCCCATCGTTGCACGTTTTGCATGCGTGTCATCTTTCGGATAAACGTTCCGTTATGCATGGTTTCACTCCTTACGATAATCGTTCAAATACATCGTCATGACAGACGACATATAACATGTCTGTTTCCTGAAGCGGCAAATCGAGCATCGTCGCCACATCCAAGCGGTCATTGACCGCGATGAGTGTCACCCCTGATTCAAGTAACGCTGTATTTGCTTGTCGAACATTCTGCCACTCGACTTTTGGTTTCAACGCTTGAATGTTCCCACCTGACTGTTTGCTCAGCAACTGACGGAAAATTGCTGTCGTTCCAGGTTGTAACGTCGCTTTTGCCATCAAGAGGGAGACCGAGTCGTTCGCTAAAATAAAATCGTCGACGCGGACGTGTTTGAATTTCGAGATATTTCTTTCTTCACACACTTCGACGACCGTGTGCAAGTCCACCTGATACTCAGAAGAGAGTGCCTCGACCGCTGACGCGATCAATAACGACTTCCCATCGGCGAGTAACGTCTCCGTGATACGGGCATCCGCAAAAATCGCGACGCGTCGCGCCTTCAAGACGTTTGCTTGCAGCAATACCGCTTCATCCGAAGCATCGCCTGATACGAAGTGAACTTGATCGTGCACGTACGGTTCCTCAACTAACTGATCAATCAATACGATCTCTGCTTTCGGTTCGTAGTTAAGCACTTCATCGATTGCTTTCTTCGTCTTCGGGGACCACCCGATATACACATAATGTCCTTCTCCACGATACACTAGTCTTCCCTCCCGTTTTAGCCGTTGAAACGTCGCACCGATTTCAACCAATTTTCCAATCAACGCCCCGATAATCCCAATCCCGAATAGGAATAAGAATATCCCGAGCCATCGCCCTGCCACGGAGGATGGATAAAAGTCCCCGTATCCGACGGTCGTCAATGTCGTCATCGTCCACCAGAACGAATCAAACAATGATCTGAATGTCTCTGGTTCTAAAACATAACCGAGCACGGTTCCTAAGATAATGATGCCAATCGAAGCTAAGACGACATTCAAAAATGATAATTTCGCTAACCCTTTCCACACACGAAATAAGATATGCACTGTTTCCCCCTCCTTCTCTCTTATATACTAAACGTAACCACAAAAAGATTCACGAAACCATTTTGATGGTGATTCCGTATAAGAAGAAAAAAGGAAGGACTGACTTATGAACTCCATCGTCTTAGAGTATCGTCTCTATAAAAATGAATTATCGTTCGAACCACTATACCATTACACGTCTCTCGGCTTAGACGAAGTGCTAGCTCGTCGTGAATGTGAGTTTTTCGTCAAAGACGGCATGACCTATAAACAACGCTCATCCGCCTTAGAAGGTGATCAATACTTCTTGATTTATGTCGACCGTTACACAGAAGGACTGATCGACAAACACGAAACGAGTGAGATCAAGGTCGAGATTCGTACACTTGACGACCGTTTTGACAACCCGTTACTCGAGGCCTATTACGTCGACCGTCACCTCGATGCGCTCGCTATGCTCGGGAGCCAGTATTTATATGTCGCCGGCAAAGAATATGAACGCGATTCAGCAGAAACAGATGAAGATCGTGGTGTGTATGTTATCTACGTCACACCGACTGGTTATGAATTGGAGGAATCAACATGAAGACAAGCAAGAAAATTTTAAGCGGACTATCCGTTGCGGTATTGACCACTTCCCTTGCCGCGTGCGGTGGGGATGAATATGAAGAGGCGGCACTCCCGGAAGAACCGACCGGATACGAATGTGACGATTGGGACTGGGATGACGAGACCGAGTCGTATTATTGTGACGACGACCGCTCTCCGCACTATGGTAGCTACTTCTTACTCGGTAGCCTGTTCCGCTCAAAAAATGGATTGAAGAGCTCTTCGTCATATAAGACATACAAAGCCAACGGTGGTGCGACCGGTTCCGTATCGAAAGGCTCTAATTCTGGGTCGTCAAAATCTGGACTCGGCAGTGGCTCTAAAGGTGGATTTGGCGGATGACGCGTGACGAACTTTACAGTCAAATCCCTTATTTTTGGCCCGATTTAAACGATGAAGAATATGCCTTGTACGATTGTTTTGAGATGACCGCCTCGCAGGTTGCCTCTGTCCGAGAGGCAACCGAGGCGGTTGACTCGATTTTTCGGAAGACGAATCAATTGTTACGCACCCTACCTGACGAGACGCTCTTACTGCTTGGTTACCCTGAGGCGAGTCTGCCGTTCTTACGGGAGAAGACGATGCCGCAGGAGACGATCATCGGTCGTTACGATTGGATCATGAAAGACGGTCAACTCAAATTGATGGAGTTCAATGCAGATACGCCGACCTTTATTAAGGAGCTCTTTGACGTGAACGGCGTGGTCGCTTCCGAGTTTGGTCTCCTTGACCCGAACAGAGAAGCCACCGCCCAACTGAAAATTGAGCTGCGGAAAGCGATCGTCGCCGCGTGGAATCGACTCAAACGAGAAGGCACACCAAAAATCGTCTTTACGGCACATGATGATAACATCGAAGACAAATGGACGGCACGATTTCTGCAAGAGACGCTCGATTTACCGTCTGAATTCGTACCGTTGCACGCCCTACTCGTCGACGAAGACGGCGTCTACACACCATCGGGCGAACGGATTGACATCTTGTATCGTCAAACATATCCGATCGAGCATCTTGTGGACGACCGGTCAGCAGACGGAGACTTGATTGGCATTCGGTTACTTGAACTGAACCTGGAAAAGCACGTGTCGCTGCTCAATCCCCTCTCTGCGTTTCTCATGCAATCAAAAGGCGTACAAGCCCTCATTTGGGAATTGTATGAGACCGAGACATTGTTCGATGAAACCGAGCGCGACATCATCGACACCTATTTTTTACCGACTTACTTAGATGAGACACCGTTTCTCGGCGAATCGGACTATGTCAAAAAACCGGCGTTCGGACGTGAAGGAGACTCCGTCATCTTGTATACGAAAGATGGCCAACCGTTTCACCGAGAAACATTACAAACGTATGCGGAAGAGACGGCTGTGTACCAACAGTTCATCGAACTTCCGAAACGGATGACGACGACCGTCAAGGGTCGCGTCGAGACACATTACATGATCGGATGTTTCTGTTTGAATGGACACCCGTCCGCACTCGGCGTTCGCGCCGGCAGCATGATCACGAACAACCAATCTTACTACTTAGCCGTTGGCACACCTACACAAAAGGAGACGAACTCATGACATTCATCACACTCGATTCAATCTTAAGCTTCCTCGCCCACCTCGGGACAGGATTCGGTCTCATTCTCGCGGGACTCATCATCTTCGCCCTGACGACCAAATATTCGGAACGCAAGTTAATCAAAGAAGGCAACATGGCCGTCGCCTTGAAACTTTGGGGGAAAGCGCTCGGACTTGCCATCGTCATCTATACGGTTTGGGCGAACAGCGTCAACTTGCTCGATGCATTCATCTGGGGACTTGTCGGGATTGTCGCTCAAGTATTGGCGTTCTGGACGTTTGAATACGTCCTTACACCAGGCGTGAACTTAGAAAAAGAAGTCGAGAACGGCAACATGGCCATCGGTTTCAGCTTGTTCGCCGCATCACTCGTCGTCGGCATCATCGTCGCCGCGAGCTTGACGTACTAATTCAAACACCCCATGTACGCATTGGCGAGGCATGGGGTGTTTGTATTTATAAAAGACAGGAGGAACAATCATGTCGAAGCGAATCATCCTACTCACAATCGTCTCCGGTCTCATCGTCGTGTCCATCGCAGTCGGTGTCGGACTGTATACGTACACTAACATTCAGACTGACAAGTCATACGAAAATGCCGAAAAAGAAATGAATCGTTATATGACGACGAACAATTGGTATACGTTTGAAATTCATAATATGGAACAGTCCGTTCTCTCTTTTTACACAAATGAAGACCGCTCCGTCATCGGTCTAGCTGAGATTGATGTCGAAACAGGGAACTTAGGGTCTGTCACGAAACAAACAGAGCCGAATCAGCCTTTTGATTTCGTCATCCTTCGAGTTGAAGACATGGAGTACATCGGTGTTCACCTTAAAGAGCGACCGGAAGATGTCGTCTATTTACGGTTAAACGGTGACGATGTCTCAAAAGATTTTCTTGTCAACGATCCCGAAATTGAAAGCTACACCATGACATATGTCATTGAAACATCACGACCGTCAGATGGTGTGTGGTCACTTGAAACATTGGATGCCAACAAACAAGTCATACATTCAAGTAAACTCACGGAATAACCTATATTGTGCATCAAGACGACTTTTTCCAGTCGTCTTTTTTAGTTGGTCGCAAGAACTCCAGACGGTCCGAAAAATTCATATCGTGCCTGTGGAATCACACGTACAACCGTCTCCATCATCGCACTCGGTCCGCACGTATAAACATCATGCCCTTCCACATCAAGTGCTTCAAGGTGTGACTTATTCATGCAACCCGATACGTCATCCACGTGTGTGATGAGTTTAAGCCCTTGATCCACGAGTTCATCAAGTTCGTCTCCGAGCGGACGAAGGTCCATACTCCGAACTGCGTGCAATAACGTGACAGGACGTCCTTGTTCGAGTGCCGTCTTCGCCATGTTGAAGAGGGGCGTGATCCCGATTCCTCCCGCGATAAGTGTGAGCGGACGATCAGACGTTTCAAGGATAAATTCTCCTGCTGGTGCGCTCATCGGGACTTCTGTTCCGATCGTCTGTTCATGGAGCCAGTTTGAGACGAGTCCCTCCGCTTTCGGCGCAATCCAGTAGCCGTCTTCTGTCGTCTCGATGACACTATATTGACGGTGATGTAGGATGTCCTCTCCCGCAATGCGCGCTTGAACCGAGACGTATTGTCCTGGGATGGCTGTGCCAATAACTCCATCTTTCGCGACGAGACGGAATCGTTTCACTTCAGGTGTATCTACTATGATTTCTTCGATGACGAACGGTTTGAATCCGACCCATGGCGCGTCATCATACATTTTTTTCTCGAGTGAGATGAAGACATCGGCAATCACACCGTAAGCTTTTGCCCATGCATCGATGATGTCAGGTGTTGCAGCTTCACCGAGTACGTCTTGAATCGCCGCAAGTAAGTTCTCACCAACGATCGGATAATGCTCCGGTCGGATGTTCAAACTTTTATGTTTATGAAGTGCTGGTTGGATGGCAGGAAGAATCGCTTCGAGTCGGTCGATATGAAGGGCAGCCGCATAAACCGCGTTCGCGAGTGCTTCTGGCTGACGTCCTCGCTTTTGATTCGTATGGTTGAAGAAGTGACGAACTTCTGGATTTTGTTCAAACATTCGTTGATAAAAATGCTTCGTGATTGTCACACCATGTTCTTTCAAAACTGGTGCCGTCGCCTTTATAATCTCAATCGTTTGTTGATCTAACATGTGAATTTCCCCCTTTTGTTTTGTACACGTTCATTATGTGAGACAAGTCACTTTAAAGCAATATATTAAATACTTGTTTAAAGTAGATTTCACGTTTCTGACTTATTTTCGCCATTACCCTTTCACATTTGTTCGAATCGCACTTTTTGAGATTGTCTTGTACAATGAAACGAGAGGTGATGATGGATGAGACTCACGCAAACATGTGACTACGCACTGCGAACATTGATGTATAGCGCTACGTTTTCACATCGGCTCGTCACGATTCAAGAAGTGGCAGACCAATATAACATCTCCAAAAACCATGTCATGAAGGTCGTATATGAGCTTGGGAAATATGGTTATTTGGAATCGGTGCGTGGTCGAGGCGGCGGCTTTCGACTCGCACGACCGATGGATGACATCAATGTAGGGGAAGTCGTTCGGACGATGGAACCCTTCGAACTCGTGGAATGCTTCGGGGAAGGCCGATGCGTCATCGCACCTGCCTGTGATTTACGAGGTGTTTTGAATGAAGCCATGTTGGCGTTTCTTCATGTACTCGATCGTTACACGATTGCGGATCTCGTCGTCAACCGAACGAACGAACTCGCCATGTTATTAGGCGTACAAAACCCGACGGACTGAAATGGTCCGTCGGGTTTTCCGCTTACAAAGACTTTAGTTTTGATTCGATTTCCACTCGTCTCGACTCAAGAAATGGCGGCAAGGCCAATCGCTCTCCGAGTGTCTCAAGCGATTCATCCATCGCAAATCCCGGTTCATCTGTCGCCAGTTCCACTAAGATTCCGCTCGGTTCGCGGAAGTAAATCGACTGAAAATAGTAACGGTCAATAAGACCAGAGTGGCTGATTCCATGTGCGTCAAGCTTCTCGATCCACTTCGTCATATCGTCTGTTTCTTCCACTCGAATCGCCACATGATGCACACTCCCTCGCCCTGGTCGTTCCGATGGCAAATCCGGCCGATCGACGAGATGGATCTCTGTTGCCACACCACCCTCGCCCGTCTCAAAGACACGCACGTCATGTCCATCCCGTTCAAATGTCGTTACATATCGATAGCCAAGAACTTCTGTCAGCACCCGTGCCGTCTTGTCAATCCGCCGTACCGTCCACTCACTAAACCCGAGACCGAAGATGCCGAGGTCCGTTGGCACTGGACCTTTGCTCCAAGGTGTCCCGCTCCCTCCCTCTACAAGACAGAGGCGTTGACCCTCATGATCTTCGAACGAAAGGGCTGCCCTTCCTAAAACCGACTCGATTTCTCCGTAAGATACATCGAACGTGTCAAAACGCTCCTGCCAGTACGCGAGCGCTCCATCCGGCACCCTGAGTGCTGTCCGGGAAATACTGCTTGACCCTCGATACGTCTGTCCGAGAAACGGTAACTCAAAGAACGTCAAATCGGTTCCAGGTGTACCCGTCTCGTCTGCATAGAACAAGTGATACATCGATGGGTCATCCTGGTTAACCGTCTTTTTGACGAGCCGCATCCCTAGTATTTCCGTGTAGAATCGCAAGTTCTTCTTAGCATCCCCGGTCATCGCTGACACGTGATGTTGTCCACTAATCACCTTCATCCCTCATCTCCCCTTTCGACTATATCGTTATTGTATCATCCCCAAATGAGTAAAGTCCTCTTTACATTATGTAAAGTTTGTTTTACACTAATGGTAGAAACTAGAAATGAGGTGGCACGATGCCATTAGTCAACCGCGTGAAAGAACTGCGTGCCCGGCACCAGTTAACCCAAGGCGACCTGGCCGAAAAGGTCGGTGTGACGAGACAGACGATCATCTCGCTCGAGAAAGGCAGCTACACACCGTCACTCATGCTGGCGATGCACATCGCACGGGTGTTCGAGGAACCGGTCGAATCTATATTCACAATCGAGGAGGAAAGAAAATGAAACACGTTGTCGTTCAGTCTATTTCCAGCATCATCCTGTATGTCCTGATGGCATTTCTATTCAGCTCATTTTTATCCGATGTGTCGAAGACCGTCAGCGAGTCTGACCGATTCTTAGTTGAATTCAATCTGCTTCCCCTACTTTTACTTGTTGTTTTTGGCATTGTTTGGACAGTCTATTCGTTTAACTCCCGGCCGAACAAGCAGTTGAGCTTCACTCAATGGTCTGTCCGCATGACTGAATTTAGTGAAGTCGATGAGCGTGAACAAATCATCACAGTGAAAGCGACAAAAGCGGCATACATCTCGTTCGGCATCTCCGTTCCTATTTTTATGGGGTCGTTTATGTTCTATCCGTTGTTTGAAGATACACTTCCCGCCTATCCGATCTATGCACTCGCTTCAACGCTCATCATCGCGACACTCGTCTATATGACGACTTGGATTCGCGGTTATCGACATTAAGGAATTCATCACGAATTCCTTTTTTTGTGTCCATTTTTCATCGATTCGGCTATCATGATTGCCAATTCTATTATACCGTGCTTATATATAACTAAATGGTTATATAAAGAATGTAAGGAGTCTTGCTTTGTGAAAACCGTCGATTTGACGATTGGAAACGTGCAACGCGTCATTCTGGCTCTTGCCCTTCCGCTCGTCGGTAGCTCGTTATTACAGTTTACGTATAGTCTCGTCGACATGTTTTGGGTCGGTGCGCTCGGGAGTGATGCTGTGGCAAGTATCGGTGCGGCTAGTTTTTATATCATGCTCGGACAGGCGATTCAATCGTTGATTGTCGTTGGTGCCGGCATCAAAGTATCACAAGCTGTCGGGAGACGTGACCTCAATTCGGTTCAGCGTCATGTCCGGGCCAGCAGGCGTCTGAATCTAACACTCGGTCTTTCGTACGCCTCACTACTAATTATGTTCGGTCATACATTCATCGGCTTTTTGAATATGGGTGCCCCCGCTGTGGAGCAGCTTGCGTATGAATATTTGTTCGTCAGCGCGCCGATGCTTATCTTTTCTTTCTTTAATTTGCTGTTTGCTCGTCTATTCAGTGCATATGGCAATACGACAACAGCGATGCGAATCAATGCGACAGGTGTCATCCTCAATATGATTCTCTCCCCGATTTTCATTTATCCATTCCAACTCGGTGTGATCGGGGCTGCCCTTGCAACACTTGTCGCCAACGTCATGATGTTCGGATTGTTTTGGCACCGCGCTCGTACATTATTCAATTGGGATGAAGTCGTTCAGCCGACTCGAGCTGACTATAAAGAAATCATCCGTCTTGGTTTTCCGATGGCAACCCAACGGATTTTGTTCACGGTAATCAGTATTTTTCTTGCCCGCATGATTGGCTCATACGGGACGGAAGCGATTGCGGCACAGCGCATCGGACTTCAAATCGAATCGATTGCCTACATGATGATTGGTGGCTTGAACGGAGCAATGGCTAGCTATACCGGTCAAAACCTCGGGGCACGAAAAGTAGATCGTGTTCATGAAGGTTACCGGGTAACGACCCGACTCGGGATGGTTTACACAGGATTCATCATGTTGTTATTTTTAATCGTCCCAGATTTACTCATTGGTCTATTCGTCGATGACGTTCGAACCATCGAAATTGGGGCGAGCTACTTGCGAATTATTGGCATTTCGCTCGTCTTCTCATCGATTGAAATGATCGGAAACGGATACTTCTCAGGACTCGGATTACCGAAAATCCCCGCGACCATCTCGATTATTTTCACAGTGGCCCGTATCCCGCTCGCATTTGTTCTTGAGCCTTATCTCGGAATCGATGCCATCTGGTGGAGTATCGCCATCTCAAGTATCACAAAAGGGCTTGTCTCCGCCCTCTTTGTCCGACTAACGAAAAAGGAAGTGATTTCCCTTGCAAAAGCAGTTTAATCAACTACCCCACCATCTCATCACAAGTGGAAAATTTGCCATCGAGCGAGAAATGTTACGCGTCACGTCAGAAGGCACACTAGCTGTTACGAAGCATCCAAAAGCACTCGGTCATAAAGCGACTCATCCATACATCACGACCGACTTTTCTGAAAGTCAAATTGAGCTCGTCACTCCAACGTTTCCGACGATTGAGGCGGCACATCATTTTTTAGAAACGCTATACGACATCACGGCGCTCAACATAGGCGATGAACGCCTTTGGCCACAATCGATGCCATGTGCCTTGCCGGAAGGTGGTACGATTCCACTCGCTGATTTTGGTGTGTCCGGAATAGAGGCTAGCCGTTATCGTGAGCATCTGCTCCAAAAATATGGTGCGAAAAAACAACTCATTTCTGGAATCCATTTCAACTTTTCATTTTCCGATGAGATGTTATCCGCATTATACGAAGGATCCCCTGAACAAAATCGACACTTCAAAGATCACCTATATTTGAAGTTAGTTCGTCAATATTTACGAATGCGTTGGCTCATCGTCTATTTGCTCGGTGCTACCCCAGCCGTACATGCGAGTTATGAAGAACGATGTGTCAGCCAGATGCAAGCGCTCCATGTAGACACTTTTTCAAATAAACAAGCATTGTCATATCGGAATAGCGACTGTGGATACACGAATGTTGAACCGCTTTATCCAAATTATGCGACACTCTCAAGTTATATAGACGATGTAAAACGGTTCATTGCCAAAGGCGAGATTGCCAATCCGAACGAACTCTACTCCCCCATCCGATTGAAAACATCGAAAGGTGGTAACGACTTAAATCAACTCGAGGCACACGGTATCGATTACATTGAAATTCGCAATATCGATTTGAATCCGTTTGAAAAGACCGGAATTGCTCGTTCAGATTTACGGTTCCTTCATCTGTTTTTGTTGTACTTGACCTTTACTAAGGAGACATCTCATGTCGATTGGCAAGCTGAAGCGTACAATAATCAACAACGTGTCGCCAAAGAAGGCATGTCTCCCGCAAGCATATTGACTCGAGATGGTTACGCCATACCTTTACACACGTACGCGACAGAACTTCTCGACGCCATCGATTCGTTCAACACACAGTATGACCTCGGCTTCGAAGATGTCTTTCCCGCTGTACGCGAAAAAATTGATCACGTGGACCGGACGTACGCTTCCCGATTAAAGACGATTATGACCGAGACGGGTTATCACGCATGGTCCCTCGCCCAAGCAGAACACTTTTATGAGGACGCCTATGCAAATCGTTTTCGCATCCACGGTTATGCCGACCTGGAACTGTCTACTCAAATCTTAATGAAATCCGCAATTAAACGTGGTTATCGTGTCGATGTCATCGATCGTTCCGACCAGTTCATTCGGATTCGAAACGGCAAACACGAAGAATACGTCAAACAGGCAACGAAAACTTCAAAAGACAATTATGTTTCCGTCTTAATGATGGAGAATAAAACGGTGACAAAGTTTGTACTCGCAGAGCATGGCATTCGTGTCCCTGAAGGGGTAGAACTTCAAGATGAATCAGATTTACGTCAGGCATGGGATTCATTTTCAAAACAACCCATCGTCTTAAAACCAAAGTCCACAAACTTCGGAGTCGGTATTCACATTTTTAAAGACGGAGCGACGTATGATGAAGCACGGTCTGCATTTCAGTATGCGAAAACGTTTGATGATGTCGTTTTACTTGAGACATTCTTACCCGGAAAAGAATATCGCTTCCTCGTCATCGGGGATGACGTCGCGGGCATCCTCCATCGTGTCCCGGCGAACGTCACTGGAGATGGCACCTCTTCGATCCGTCAACTCGTTGCGACAAAAAATGAAGACCCGTTACGCGGAAAAGGATACAAGACACCTCTCGAGAAAATCGACATCGACGAGGTCGTCATCTCATTTTTACGTGCTCAAGGCAAGACACCCGATAGTATTCCCGCTCTCGATGAGCGTGTCTTCTTACGCGAAAACTCTAATATCAGTACCGGCGGAGATAGTATCGACTATACGGATCAAATTTCTGACATCTATAAGCGTATTGCTGTCGATGCCGCTAAGTCAGTCGGGGCAACCATCTGTGGTGTCGATATGATGATTCCCTCTCTCGATGATGCGCAAATCGAATACGGTATCATCGAATTGAATTTTAATCCCGCCATCCATATCCACGCTTTTCCTTATGAAGGAAAAGAACGACCGATTGGTGAGATGCTACTTGATTTATTGTTTAAATATTGAGTATTCCTGTTACGGAATATTCCTAATTGGGAATATTAAAAGCAAGAGGACGGTGACGAAAAATGGAAGAGAGATTGGCTTCTTTGTTTCATGCGTTAGCCGACCCGAACCGGTTGCGGATGATCGAATTGTTACGGAAACAAGAGTGGACGGTCGGAATGATGGCAAATCAGCTTGGGATCAGTCAACCGCAGACATCGAAGCACTTGCGAATTCTGTATGATGCAGGTCTCGTCACAGTAACCATTGATGCCAATCGAAGACGTTATGCACTCAAGTCTCAAGCACTCGAACCATTAGATGCTTGGCGGACCTATATGGCTCGGGAAACAGAGCGACTCGATCGATTGTAGACGTTTTTAGCGGAGTCACAGCGAGAGGAGAATGGATCATGAGTACGGTCAAATCACATATAGAGGGCACGACATTGATTATGGAACGTCTGTTCAAGGCACCACGCCAACTTGTATTTGAAGCATTCTCGACACCTGCACATCTCGAGAAATGGTGGGGACCGTCCGGATGGGAGACGAAAGTATACAGCTTCGACTTCAAACCGGGGGGATTTGGCATTATTGTATGACTTGTGTCGACAAAGAACAAGGTGACTTTTATGGTATGGAATCATGGGGCAAATCAACCTTTATCGACATCGATCCATACTCCCAAATCGTCTATACGGATGCATTCTCGGATGCGGACGGACACGTCAATCCGGACTTGCCTGTCATGACGATCACAAATGATTTCCTCGATACATCGGAAGGCACGTTATTCATTAGTCGCTCCGAATTCCCGAATGAAGAGGCTCTCCAACAAGTCGTCGAAATGGGCGCTGTCGAAGGGTTCACTTCCCAACTCAATCGTCTCGAAGCGATTGTAAGCCAGTAAAAAACATGCACCGTTCCCGAAAAGGAATGGTGCATGTTTTGATTCATCTGAACTGCCGAAACAATCCATCAAGCTGTTCTCGCGTAATCCGTTCAAACGTATCTCCGATGCTTACTTCGGTTGAACAGTGTCCGTCTTTTTCAACAAGATACCCCGTAATGCCTACTCCTGTTTCTTCTTGGATGCGCGCAATCTTCTCACCAAGCTCTTCCTTCTCCCATTGAAAATGAAGATGGAACATATTCGTGACCGGGATGCGTGGAGTCGTCCACACGCCATCGAGTTCATTGAAGCGTGCTGCTAAGCGGACGGCCTCGTTTCGATACTCGGCCATCTTGTCTTTTCGTAGCTCATAATAATAATCCGCGGACAGGATGTATGGATATAAGCTGATCAAGTCACCACCGTAGCGTCGCTTCCATACTTTCGACATGTCACAAAATGCCTTCGGTCCAGCAAGGATGGCACCGGCAATGCCACCGATTCCTTTATAAAACGAGACGTATACGCTATCAAAGAGCGCACAAATCTCAGAAGCCTCTTTTTCATAATACGGAAGCGATTCGAACAGTCGTGCACCATCCAGATGTAGATGAATCCCTTTCTCACGACAGTGTTCATGAATTGCCACAAGTTCCTCGAACGTCGGCAATTCCCCACCGATTTCTCGTTGTGGCAGTTCGAGCAACAGACACGCAATGTCCGGTAACGCTTGAATCTCTTCGAGCGTCATCAATCGGTTTTCGTCCCCCACTAAAATCGGTTCGATGTGATGCAACTCTTTTAAACCATCCTCCTCATGAATTTCAAGGTGGCACAGCGGGTGATATGCGACCTTTTTCTTCCCTGTCTCATCACACCAAATGCGTAGCGCAATCTGCTGTGCCATCGTACCGCTTGGAAAGAATACTGCCGACTCTTTCCCAAGAACCTGTGCCATCTTCTCTTCGAACTGTCGAATCGTTTTCCCCTGTCCATACTGATCACTCGGCTCATCTTCACGCACATGCTCAAATGCGCGTTTCAATACCCCGGCTTCCCGTTTGCCGTGACCGCTCAATTGAACGTTCGTCTGACGATACGTGTCTGCCAATCGCTCCATTCTTTCCCCTCCTCGACAAATAAGCTCCCTGTCAGTATAACAGGGAGTCCTCTCTTCAGTCGCGAATGCGGACGATGAGTTTACCGCGCACTTTTCGCGTTTGTAGTTTTTCGAGACCTTCTTTCAATTGGTCGAACGACAACACTTCTGTGACGAGATCGTTCAGTTCACCTGCATCGAGCAAGTTCATCATCTCTTCGGCCATATACGCCAAGTTGCGAATCGCATGTTCGTCCTCGCTCGCATGAGCCGCCCCGAGTGCCACTTCGTGAATCGAAGGAGATAACGTGAAGCCTTTCATGTTCGTCATGTCTGGTGGCCCGGCGATGTAGGCGAGGTGTCCGCTGAATGCGAGACGATCTAGGTCTGCTGTCGCAACGTCTCGTCCGACTGTATTCAAAATCAGGTCGACACCACGTCCATCTGTTTCTTCCATGATCCGTGCCGTCACGTCCTCGACGTTATAATCAATCACCACGTCCGCCCCGAGTGACTCTACCCACTCAACGTTCTCAGGAGATGCCGTCGTGAATACCTTCAGACCGAGCCGTTTTGCGAGCTGAATCGCAAATCCACCGACACCGCCCGCTCCTGCGTGTATGAGAATCGTCTCCTTATCTCGCGTGTTCAGCTTCTGCATGACCGCTTCATATGCTGTCATCCCCGCACACAGGATAGAAGCCGCCGCCTCATCGCTTACACCTTGCGGAACGACCGCACACGCCCGGGCATCGACGACCGTATACTCGGCGAATCCCCCATATTTCGAAAGATCCGTATGAACAGCCACACGCGAACCCGTAATGATGTTGGCGATACTCGAACCGACCTCAACGACTTCTCCGACGAGGTCGACACCGAGAATGTGTGGATATGACCAATTCGGGTTTCCGTTTGATCCGACTTTATAATCGACCGGATTCAAGGCGACCACTTCGACACGAATCAACAGTTCTCCCGCTCCTGGTGTCGGTCGGTCGATTTCTCCAATATGCAGATGATCAAGACCAGGTTGATCGAGTAGCCATGCTTTCATGTTTAGTAAGCTCCTTCCGAATGCGTGAGTTCGTATGAGTGTGAATAAATTTCAACGAGGTTGCCGAATGGATCTTCGCAGTACACCATGCGGTACGGTTTTTCACCTGGGTAGTATTCACGAATCGGCATCCGTTGTCTCCCGCCGTGAGCGACAATCTTCTCGACGAGCCCTTCGATGTCAGGGTCTTGTACACAGTAGTGGAAGATCCCTGTCTTCCAAAACTCGAAGTTGTCTTCTGGTGTTTCGTTGTTCGGAAATTCGAACAACTCAATCCCGATTCCGTCTCCCGTTGACATATGAGCGATTCGGAATTTGCCCCAGCCCGGTCCGAAGACGTCGGTACACATCACACCGATTGGCGAATCATCCTCGACGACGTCTGATGGTGTCATAATCGTATACCACCCCATCACGTCCTCATAAAATTTTACGGCCTCAGCGACGCTCGGTACAGAAAGACCGATGTGTGAAAACGTTCTTGGATATGTCATGTTTCATTTACTCCTTTTTGTTTGCTCAATTTAGCGGGTAACGATAAGATACTGTCATTGAAGCAAGAAAAAAAGTACGCACATTGAAGTAACTACCCGAAAGTGAGGTTCCTTGAACATGACCACATCGTTCCCCGTCAACCGCGCACTTGAGATTATCGGCGGCAAATGGCGCCCCCAAGTGTACTGCACGCTTCAAGATGGACCGCTTCGTTTTTCTGATATTCAACGAGCGATTCCGGACGTCAGCCGAAAAGTGTTGACCGACCAATTGCGCGAGCTCGAGCAGCTCGGCATGGTTCGCCGTGTCGACTACTCGACCGAGAAGCACCTGCACGTCGAATATTCATTGACCGAAGACGCCCTCGGACTGCAACCCGCCATGAATGCCCTTTGTTCATGGGGAGAGTGCCACGACAAAAAATAATCCCGAGCCACATGGCCCGGGATTATTTTTATGAGGCGAACAGACTAATCAAATTCCCATCCGCATCGTACAGGATGGCGTAACGTTGACCCCAGAACGCATCCCACGGTGCTTTGTGTGACGCATAACCTTGTTCAAGGATTGAGTCATACAAAGCATTCAATGACTCACGACTGTCACATAAAAAGGCAAGCTCGATTCGATGCCCGTCTGCCTGTTTCCATTCCCCGTATACCGATTCGGCCACTTCTACCGTATCGAACGCGAGACGCACGCCTCCTTCGTCAATCTCTACATGTGCTTCCCCGTTCATCGCTTCCGGAATCTCAAACCCGAGCGCCCGATAGAAATCGAGCGACCGCTTCATATCCGTCACGACGATCCCGACCATGTCCAATTTGACTGCCATCATGTTCCCTCCCCTTATTTTCA
Source organism: Exiguobacterium sp. HVEsp1 (assembly GCF_002009685.1). GTDB lineage: Bacteria > Bacillota > Bacilli > Exiguobacteriales > Exiguobacteriaceae > Exiguobacterium > Exiguobacterium profundum. Next base: position 2,645,451 of record NZ_KV917367.1, read on the forward strand.
TGATACGATTTGAGTGTAGCATGACCAATTCGATCAGAGACGAGGAATTTCAATGAATTATACGTTTCAACCACTCACCCAAGAGCAAGCCGAACGTATCGCCTTCGAGTGGCGCTATGAAGGCGAATACGCGTTTTACAATATGGATGCTGACGAAGAAGATCTCGCCTTATTTTTAGATGCAGATGAGCGAGGTGATACAACGTTCGCCATTCTTGACGACGAACTCATCGGTTTCGTCACGTTGCAATTCGAATCAGTAGACGCTGTTTCTATCGGTCTCGGCATGCACCCTGATTTGACGGGGAGCGGCAACGGACATCGATTCCTCACGTCAATCATAAATTGGATTGAGGCGACATATGGGACTCGCACAGTGCGTCTTGCCGTCGCCACGTTTAATAAACGGGCCATCCGATTATACGAGTCTCTAGGCTTCATCCCACAAGACACGTTCATGCAGGAGACGAATGGTGGTGTGTATCCGTTTCTTTCAATGACACGTGAACAAAGCGAACCCCCGAACAACTGATGTCCGGGGGTTTTGTCATGTCCGCTGTTTCTTCTGAATATAAGAAAGACCGAGCGCTCCAATTAAAATCGTCCCTTTGACGATGTCTTGCGCATAATACGGCACGTCCCACATCGTCAGTCCGTTCAAGAGAATTCCAATCAAAATAGCTCCAATCAATGTCCCGATCACGTTCGGGCGCCCTGTCCCAAAGACGGCGTAGCCGATGTAGGCAGCCGCGACAGCGTCCATCAAAAGGGGTGCTCCAGCCGAGACTTGTCCCGTACCAATCCGAGATGCAAGAATGATTCCGCCGATGGCTGCAAACAATCCGCTGAGTACGTAGGCGTACAACTTGATTCGATTCACGGCGATCCCGGAACGACGGGCCGCTTCGGCGTTCGACCCGACGTAATAAAATTCACGCCCGGTCCGCGTATAAGTCAAGAATAGATGTGCTCCGATAAAGAACACCAGCATGAGCAGGGCGACGAACGGAATCGGACCGATCGTCCCTTGACCGATGAATAGAAATGACGGGATGAAACGCCCTGGCGCCGTCCCCCCTTCAATCGGCATGTTGTCATAAATCGAGAATCCTTTCGTATACGTCAACTGAATCCCGTTAATGACGTACATGATGGCGAGTGTCGCTAGTAAATCCGGTAATCGGAATTTGATTGTGACGAGCGCGTTCAACAGCCCGACGAGAATCCCGAGTGCAAGTGGGATCAGCAGAGCGACGAGAAGCTCTTGTCGATGAAGGACGAGACTTGCCGCTGCCCCGATTGTCGCAAGACTCGCCGTCGAGCCGACCGACAAGTCGAATCCTCCGACGATGAGCGAAAACGTGACGCCGAGGGCAAGTAGCGAAACGATTGAAACCGATTTGATGATGTCACTAAAGTTTGCGTATGTCAGAAATTGATCGTTCGTCACGGTAAAGACCGCAATCAAACTAAGGATTGCGAGTAACGTTCCATACTGACCGATATGACCGCTGATTCGTTTTCGTTCTTTGACTACTAACTGTGCCATGTCATGCGCCTCCTTTCTCTGCAAGTTGTCCACGGTCGAGCCAAAGAATTCGATTGGCGACCCGTTCGAGCTCGTGTCGCTCACTCGAGGTGAACAATACGGTCTTCCCTTGTTTCGCGAGTGCAATGACGCGTTCATATACGTCTTGTTTCGCTGCGATATCAATTCCTTTTGTCGGTTCGTCGAGCAGATAAATGTCTCGGTCTTCGAGTAACCATTTGCTAAAGACGACCTTCTGTTGATTTCCACCACTCAGCTCACGAACCGGTTGTTTCACGTTCGCATAACGGACGCAAAGCGATGCCAATACGTCCGAAACGCGAGTTGCCTTTCCTGCGACAGCAATCACGTTCCGTTCAATCGTCTCGTCTAAAAATAATCCATGACGACGTCTCTCCTCTGGAACGAGTGCAAATCCTAAACGTACGGCGTCTGCCGGTTCTTTGATCACGTGCTCTTTCCCCTCGATTGTGATGGATTGACGAATCCCAGAAAGACCGAACAACGCTTCCATCAGTTCCGTCTTCCCACTTCCTGTCAATCCACCAATCCCGAGCACTTCTCCGCCATACGCTTCAATCGAAATCTCCGATTGAAACGCCGGAAGAGTCAACTGCGCGGACAAACAAATCGTGTCTTCCGGCACCGCCTTTTCTAACGCCGCATCAAATGTTGTCCCACTCAAAAATGTCTGCACCGCTTCTGAAGAGAGCGATTGGTACGGTCCATCGTACACGACACGTCCGTCCCGAAGAAACGTCGAGGTCGACGTGACCCGGGTGAGCTCGTTTGAACGATGCGTGACCAATACAATCCCGACTCCTTCTGCCGCAAGCTTCTGTAACAATTCAAGTAAGGCGTCGGCATCCGTTTCCGATAAGGCAGCGGTCGGTTCGTCGAGGAGCAAATACTTGGCATCGCTCTCGAGTGCCCGAGCGATGAGAAGGCGCTGTTTCACGCTTAGCGGGAAGTGACCGGCTGGACGCGTTGGATCGACCTCTAAACCGACTCGGGACAACACACGTTTCGCTCGCTGTTTCAAACGTTGCGGACGAATCCGTTTCACCGTCTGCCATGGAAGGACGTTCTCATATACAGGCAAGTCCAAATAGAGCGCATCATCGACTTCTTGTGACACCGTGATGATGCCATGACGAATCGCTTCCGCTGGTGTGAGGCGGATTGATTTTCCATCAATGGACAACTCGCCGGACGTCGGTTCAGCCGTTCCGTTTAGCAGTTTGATGAGCGTACTCTTACCGGCCCCGTTCAGACCGAGAAGCCCATGAATGTCTCCCGGCTTTAAACTGAAGGATAGTTGATCGAGCACCGTGACGTCACCATACTGTTTCGTGATTCGTTCCAAGCGAATCATCAGTCGGTCTCCTTCATCCAATCTGACCATGCTGCATTCGATTCGCCCCAACCTGGCACGTACTGTCCAAGGTCATCCATCGTGACAGGCTCATCCGGTAAGACGTCACGGTCCACTAGATATGGGTCGACCGAATGAATGGAAGGCGTCTCTTCCCCGACCACTTTTTGATAAGCGTATCGGACTTGAATGCGGCCAATTTCGGCTGGATCTGTGGCAGCTGTCACTTTCCACGAACTCCCCTCTTCTTGCATGAGTTGCAAGTCTTCGTCACTCAAGTCAATCCCGTAAACGGCAATCTCGTCACGGCCTGCTTGCTTGATGGCACGGCTCGCCCCTTTGGCGAACTCATCCCACATCGCAAACACCGCATCAATTTCGCCTTCCGGGTACTTCTTCAAAATCGCCTCCATCTGGCTTTGCGTATCGAGCGCCGTGTTGTTCGTCGCCGAACCGAACTTTGCGACTTCCTGGATGCCGGGATAGCGTTTTAAGAACGCGTCATAAATCGTATGTCGACGTTCCATCGGGGTGAATCCACCGACCCAAATCGTGACGATGTTCCCTTCCCCGTCCAAATCTTCCGCGAGTGTTTTTAGCGAGCGCCATGCTAGTGAATAATCATCTTGGTCGATGACCGTCACGCCTTCGTTCGTCAAATCGTTATCGAATGCAACGACTTTGATGCCTTTGTCGAGCGCCCGTTGAACCGGTTCTTTCAAGGCATCGGCACGTCCGTGGTCAATCAAGATCACATCGACTCCTTGCGTCGTCGCCGTATCGACATAACTCGCCATTTTCGACAAATCATTTTCAGCATTATACACTTTCACGTTGCCACCGAACGCTTCGACTTGCTCGGTCACCCCTTCGATATACTGCGAAGAGAACGTCCCGATCGACATCTGCATGACGAGGGCGACTTCTAGATTTTTCGGAAGCGTCTCATTTGAGACGTTGACGGTTTTCGCTTCCGTTTTACTTGTTGTCGTAGTCGTTTTCGGTTGAGCCTGTTCGTTCGTGCATCCGGCAAGTGCCAGGATGACGGTCAACAGGAAGAATATGATTTTTTTAGACATATGTGTTTCCTCCTACATGTTCTACAATGACCGACTCAGTCGGTTCGAGCACACCTGTCTCTGTAATTAGACCGGTAATCAGTTCGGGTGGTGTCACATCAAACGCCGGATTGAAGACGGTGATGCCGACGAGTGCCGTCGGATGTCCCCCGATATGGGTCACTTCATGCGCGTCCCGTTCTTCGATTTGAATCGTGTCATCTGCCTCTAAATCGAATGTCGAATGCGGAGCAGCCACATAGAATGGGATGCCGTAATGCTTCGCCAAAATCGCAAGCTGGAGTGTTCCGATCTTGTTGGCCGTATGACCGGTACGGGTGATGCGGTCCGCCCCGACGATGATAGCATCGATTTGTTTCGTCTGGATGGTCCAGGCCGCCATGTTATCTGTAATCAGTGTGACATCGATATCTGCCCGGTCGAGCTCCCATACGGTCAGTCGTGCTCCTTGAAGCAGCGGTCGCGTTTCGGACGCGAACACCCGAAACGGGATGCCACGCTCTTTCCCGACATAGAACGGCGCGAGCGCGGTACCGTATCGTGACGTCGCGATGGCACCGGCGTTACAAATCGTCAATACGTTGCCACCAGCGGGTAACACGGTGAGCGCATGTTCCCCAATCGTGCGATACGTAGCCACGTCTTGTTCAAAGATTTCAATCGCACGCTGCTTGATCGCTTTTGCAATCTGTTCAAAGTCCTCTCCCACATTCAGTCGAAGGAGTGATTCGATGACATGCTGTAAATTGACCGCGGTCGGTCTTGTCGCAATCAACCGTTGACCGACTTGATTCAATTGGAGATGAAAATATGGATTGTCTTGCAGACGTGACGCTTCTTTCGCAAGGACAAACGCCCCGAAATAAGCGATGGCCGGTGCACCGCGAACTTGAAGCGACTTGATTGCCTGCTCGGCTTGTTCGAGCGTCAACACTTCGACATAGCGCTCTTCTTGCGGCAACAGCGTCTGATCTAAAATCGTCAACACTTCCGTGTCGGCATCGAAATGAATACTTTGCACACTCATGCGCGCACCTCCGACAAGACCGGGATCAGCTGATCGATCGATTGTATCTGATGACGCTGTTTGATGAGACGCGTACCAAGTTCTAGGGCGTGACGTTTCCGCTCGATGCGAAGGTCATCCGGCAATGTCTCTAAGTCGGCGACACCAGCTAGACCGACCGTCCGCCGAATCAATTCGCAACCCGCGTAGCCGATCGCATCGCTCAAAATGGATGGCAACAGTTCATCCACGAATCCTACTGTGTTGAATGGCTCGACCGCCTGTGTGAAGCGGGTACGGAACGTTTTTTCGAACGTCTCCCAGACAGTGAGCACTTCTGTGAAGCGTTCGAACCGTTTCAGCGGATGCGCATACGTTGAGAACACCAAATGGGCAATGATTTGACCGATATCAAAGCCGAACGGACCATAAAATGCAAACTCAGGATCGATGATTTTCGTTTCCTGTCGGGTCGCAAAAATGCTTCCTGTATGTAAATCCCCGTGCAGTAGCGCTTCGTGCTTCGTCACGAACCCAACCTTCAATTTCGTTACTTCAATTTTCAAGGCGAGGTCTGACCACAGTTGCTCCACATCCGGACGAAGGGCCGCTTCGATTTGATTCGAATCTGCATCGCGATACGGGTCGGTGAAAATCAGCTTTTCCGTGATATCGCATAGCTCTGGATTGTAATACTCTTTTTCGATTTGTTTCTTCACGAGCGGTCCGTTCGCGTAGTCAGATGTCGCAAACAGGGTTTCCCCGAGGAACGTACCGACGTGGCGAGCTAAGTTCGGGTAGCTCTCTCCTTTTAGGAAGCCGGTGCGGACGATTTCGAACGATGATAAATCTTCTAAAATCGTATAGGCGAGTTCACGGTCGCTACCGAGTACATCCGGTACGAACTGAGGGACGACCTTAGAAAATTCACGGAGTGCCAGTTGTTCAATCCAAGACCGATCAAGCGTGAGCGGCCAGCTCTCCCCCACGACTTTTGCATACGGTAACGCTTGTTTCACAATCAATGACGTCTCTCCTTGACGAATGCGAAAGACGAGATTTAAATTGCCATCCCCGATCTCCTCACATTCTGCAATCCCCTCTTCTAGTAACCCCAACTGTCGAACGTGGTCGACGACACTCTGTTCTGTAAACGCCTCATAAGCCATGATAATTTTCCCCTTTCTTAACTCTATGCATGAAAAAAGCCCCTTTCTCCGCGAGAAAGAGGCACACCCAAATTGGTTGTTCCTCTCATCTTTCAGACATGTGTCTGGTGGATGTAGCACCGTGCCAAATGGTCGGTTGCTGCGGCGTCTTAGGGCCAATTCCCTCTGCCAACTCGCGATAAGAGTAAATGATGTAATTGTGTTTGACGTGTTGAGACGAATATTACGGACTAGGCACGCTAGTTGTCAATCCTCTATTTTCAGTCGCCTCCCTATTTTTGACACGCATATATAGAAACATTATTTTCAAACTTTTTTTCTCAAAAAAAGGAATTGACGAGTGAGCGATTCTATGTAAAAATTCAATTAAATTTCACAACTTCACAACTATTCTTATCAAGAGCAGACGGAGGGACAAGCCCGATGATGTCGCAGCAACCGACCAGAAATGGCACGGTGCTAATTCTTGCAGCTAACGCTGAGAGATAAGAGTTCATTGTTTTTTTGAATGACCTCTTGCCTTGGCATGAGGTCATTTTTTGTTTGACCTGAAAGGAGGAACTTATGGGAATCATCACTACTTATGAAATCAAACATACCGATCACGTCGAGCGTGTAGCTGAGAAAATCGCACATGAGCTGACCGTCGGGACATGGACCGAGTTGAACCATCTCGAACAATATCAACTGCAAGCGTTCCGAGGTGAGGTCATCGCCACGTCCCAACAAGAAACGACAAGTCGCTTCTCGATTCGCTACCCGCTACATAACGTGACACCGGACTTTTCGTCCATTCTGACGACGACATTCGGTAAGCTCTCCCTCGACCCAGGCGTTCAACTTGTCGACCTCTCGCTTCCAGAGGAACTCGCACCGGACTTTCCGGGTGCCGCATTCGGAGTTGAAGGGGTCCGGGACACCCTTCGTGTACACGACCGCCCGCTCGCGATGAGCATCTTCAAAGGCGTCATCGGACGAGACCTTGATTTTTTGGCGACACAACTCCGGGACCAGTTCGCAGGCGGCATCGACCTCGTCAAAGACGATGAAATTCTATATGACAATCCGCTCACCCCGTCGCTCGAACGGGCACGGATCGGGGCATCGGTCATCCGGGAGCATAAAGAAACGACCGGTCGCTCCGTTCTATACGCCGTCACGTTGAGCGGACCCGTTTTCACCTTACGCGACCAGGCGAAGCGATTGATTGAGGCAGGCGCGACCGCACTCTTATTCAACGTATATACGTATGGGCTCGACGCATTGCGAGAGCTCGCCAAAGATTCTGAGATTCATGTTCCGATTTTGGCACATCCCGCTTTTGCAGGAGCGTTGACCGGATCGATTCGTCATTCCCTACTCTTCGGGAAACTGATTCGCTTGGCCGGGGCGGACTTGACGCTCTTCCCTTCGCCATACGGTTCGCTGTCGACACCGAAAGACGAAACACAACAGATTCAAACGTATGCGACGGAATCCCATTGGACGAAACCGATTCTGGCGGTCCCCTCTGCCGGGATTCACCCAGGACTCGTCCCGGATTTGATTCGTGACTTCGGAACGGATGTCGTCATCAATGCCGGCGGCGGGATTCACGGACACCCAGACGGTGCGGCTGCCGGAGCGAGGGCGTTCCGCCAAGCGATCGATCAGGCAATCGGTAAGACGAGCGAGACTGATGCCTTAACGACTGCATTAGATGCGTGGGGTGCGCGATGAGTACGCACGTCATCTGTGATTTCGACGGGACCATCACGGAAGAAGATAACATCATCGCGTTGATGCGACGGTTCGCCCCACCTGAATGGGTCGAACTCAAAGATGGTGTGTTGAACCAAACGCTCTCCATTCGCGAAGGCGTCGGTCAGATGTTCAGCTTGCTCCCAAGTAACCAGCAAGAGCAGTATCGTGAGTTTCTTCAGTCGACCATCACGCTTCGAGCGGGGTTTGTCGAGTTTTTGCAAGAGACCCAGTCGCACGGCTTTCGATTTGATGTCGTCAGTGGGGGCATGGACTTTTTCGTCCATCCGATTTTAGAAGGTTACGTCGCACCGGAACACATCTTCTGCAATCACGTTGATTTTTCAGGAGAGACAGCGCGCGTCACATGGCCTCATGCATGCGATGTTCATTGTTCGAACGACTGCGGATGCTGCAAGCCGACGATTGCTCGACAGATCGTCTCACCTACCGACACGTTGATTGTCATCGGGGACTCTGTCACTGATTTTGAAATCGCCAAACGTGCCGACGTCGTGTATGCACGGGGGCAATTGATTTCGCTATGTGAGGCGGAAGGAATTCGACATGTTCCGTTCGAGACATTCTACGATATCTCAGCTCACATGAAAGGAGTGAACGTATGACCGTACAAGAACGATGGGTCGAACTTGCCGACATTAAAGACGAGCTCGCCGCACGAGATTGGTTTCCTGGGACGAGTGGCAACTTGGCGATCCGCGTATCGGACGACCCGTTGACGTTCCTCGTGACGGCAAGTGGTCGTGATAAACGAAAGCGTACCAATGAAGACTTCGTTCTCGTCGATGCGACCGGTCAATTGATTGGAGAGCAAACAGGTAAACCGTCCGCGGAGACGTTGCTACACGTCGAAATCTTTAACAACACGAACGCAACCTGTTCCCTTCACGTGCACACGGTTGACAATAACGTCATCTCAGAGCTTTACGCGGCGAACGGACATGTCACGTTCGCGGGTCAAGAAATCATCAAGGCACTCGGCTATTGGGAGGAAACGGCAAGCGTCCAAATCCCGATCATCGAAAACCATGCGGATATTCCGACGCTCGCCCGTGCATTTGCCCCACATGTCACAGGCGATGCAGGTGCCGTCCTCATTCGGAACCACGGAATCACCGTTTGGGGCGAGACGCCAGCTGCGGCAAAACGTTATTTAGAAGCATATGAATTTTTGTTCAGCTATTCATTAAAATTACGCGCCTTAGGCGTCCATTCATAAGGAGGAATTCAACATGGCAACGATTTATTTCCAACAAACAGAAGAACGCGTCAGCGACCAACAAGAGGTACGTGCCTTTTTAGAATCACGAGACATCCTTTACGAAGCATGGGACATCGCAAAGTTACCGGCTTCTCTTCAGGAAAATTACCAACTGACAGACGAAGACAAAGAAACTATCTTGGCGACGTTCCGTGACGAGATTCAAGATGTATCAGCACGACGTGGCTACAAGACGGCTGACGTCATCTCGCTATCCGATGCGACACCGAATTTAGATGAACTGCTCGTCAACTTCCAAAAAGAGCATCATCATACAGATGACGAGGTTCGTTTCATCGTCAGTGGTCACGGCATCTTTGCGATTGACGATGCAGAACGCGGATACTTCAATATCGAACTCAATCCAGGTGATCTCATCTCCGTGCCGGTCAACACACGTCATTACTTCACGTTGCAAGAGGACCGTCAAGTCGTCGCCGTTCGTATTTTCGTGACGACTGAGGGCTGGGTGCCGATTTACGAAAAAGAAAATGTGCAGGCATAAGAAAAGGTCTCTCGCTTAAAAACGAGAGACCATTTTTTAATGTTTAACCGCCGTCGGTTTCGATGAGAACCAGCCCCATGTCGCAATCCCGACCATGACTGACCAGAAGAAAATCGTCCAAGCTGTCGAGTGGACGAACCCGTCTGGGAGTCCCATGAATGCGAACGGTGTCCCGGCAATCAATTCTTTGAATCCTGGGTGTTCAAGTACGAGCACCGTCAATTTGACCCCGACCCAACCAACGATGATGAAAGCAGCCGTTTCAAGAGATGGGCGTTGATGGAGCAACTTCACGAAAATACGAGCCGCAAATCGCATCAAGACGACCCCGATGAGGCCACCCGTCAAGACAACGAAGAACTGACCCGAGTCAATCCCACCAATCTCACCGAGACCGAGTGGTGGCAAGCTGACCGCAAGCGCGACCGCTGCCAAGATTGAGTCGACCGCAAAGGCGATGTCCGCAAATTCGACTTTTGCGACAGTGAGCCAAAATTCTTTCTTCGACACCGGCTTCTCCGTGACAGCCGTCTCTTCTTTCGCTTCAGCCGCCAAGTCTTGCTTCGGTTCTTGGCCTCGTGCCTTATACGTCATATACAAGTGTCGACCACTCATTCCAATCAGATAAAATGCACCAATCGCTTGAACTTGCCATACGTTGATTAAGAACGAGATTAAGAACAATGCGATAAATCGGAAGACGAACGCCCCGAGGAGTCCATAAAATAATGCCTTTTTCTGTTCTGTACGCGGTAAGTGTTTAACCATGACGGCCAAGACGAGCGCGTTGTCTGCAGATAACAAGCCTTCTAAACCGACGAGCACGACGACGATCCAGGCGTACTGCAGGATTAACTGCCAATCCATAAAAACATCTCCTTTTTTCTTTCAATTCCTTCATATTTAAGAGTGATCTATTTTTTAAGTTCACAGGACCATTTTATTCCCGTTCACAAAGTAAATCAATCCTCTTTCTTCAATATCTGAAGGATTTTTTCCGATTGCATATTCAAAACATGTTATGAGAGCAAAATCATACCCGTTCAGCCATCATTTCGTGATAAAATCCTAACAAGAACGAGTGGTGCTTTAAATCGCTCGAAAAAAGGAGAATCCGATTATGTCTACAAGCCATGTCGCTTTACCTACTAAAGCAGAACGACATAAATTGTTCGGGTCGGTCCCACCGATTAAAGGAACAAAGCCGACCGAAAAAGAACAAATGGTCGATTTACAAAATACACCGAAAAACTTCTTGTTCGCCCTCGACAGTGTTGGGATCTCGAACGTGAAACATCCCGTGAACGTCGAGACGCCAGAAGGAGTCCAGTCAACGGTCGCCACATTTGAATTAACGACATCGCTCGTACAAGACCGTAAAGGGATCAACATGTCTCGTTTGACAGAGCAGCTCGACGCGTACCATCAACAAGGGTGGACGGTATCAAACCGTTCGTTAATCGAGTTCGCGCAAGAGCTCGCCGAGCGTATGGAACAAACAGAAGGCCAATTGACAATCCGTTACCCATGGTTCTTCACGCGTAAAGCACCTGCGACAGGTCTTAGCGGTTTGATGAACGCGGACGTCATGCACCGTGTGACATATAACCTCGAAACGGGCGTCGCAAACGTGACAGTCGGTCTCGTCATCAACGTCACGACGCTTTGCCCATGTTCAAAAGAAATCAGTGAGTACAGCGCCCATAACCAACGTGGGTACATCACGATCGAAGCCGGTCTTGATGAGACATCGATGGACGGATTCGATTGGCGTGCAGCCCTTCTCGATGCAGCGGAGTCAAACGCCTCAGCACCACTTCACCCTGTCCTCAAACGTCCGGATGAGAAACGTGCGACTGAAATCGCATACGAAAACCCACGTTTCGTCGAGGATATGGTCCGCTTGATCGCGGCTGACTTGTACGAGATGAAACAAGTCGTGAACTTCTTCGTCGAATGCCGTAACGAAGAGTCGATTCACCAACACGACGCGATTGCATCGATCACATTCGATAAGCGTCAAGACGCATAAAAAATGCGGAACCTCTGTTAAAGAAGGTTCCGCATTTTTTATAGACTTGTCACGAGTTCAATCGTCAATAGGATGATGATGAGCATCACCCACACTGCCCAGACGAGTCGCCACTTCTCCCAGTCAAATCGCTTCATCACTGCATAGACCGTGAGGTAGAGCGCAAGGAGAAGCGGTACGACGACCCAAGGATTCTCTAGCATCACGCCTCGATGTCGCCGTCCCAAGCGAGCATTCCGCCGTCGACATTGACGACTTTATAACCTTGCGATTCTAAGTAATCACACGCCGTCTGGCTCCGTCCACCTGAACGACAGATGACGTGATAGACATTATCTTGTGCCAACTTTTCTGTCACTTGTGGGAATTCCGATAATGGATAGAGTGGTACGTTCGGGATATGCCCTGCCTCATATTCATCTTGCTCGCGCACATCGATGATATGGAGAGACTCCCCGTTCTCTAATTTTTCTCTTAATTCTGTCGCATGGATGCTTTGCATACATAGTTCCCCTTTCAATCATGGATTCCTCTTTTAGTTTACCTCAGCTTATGCTCCGACAAACTCCAGTTGATGGTCGTCTCAGCGTCACAATAAAATCCCTCGAGCTCGCATCGTTCGACGACCTGTTCGATCAACGCGCGATTGCCACAAAACAACGTGAAATGGCTATCCCAAGGTGGGACGATGAGCCATTCGTGTTGATAACCGAAAAACGTCCGATGTTGCATGCCCCACGTATCAGCGGCTAGCGTCTCACTGAGATGGATGAGATGCCGTTCCGTACAAAATTCGTCTCCGGTCCAGATCCAGCCTTCTCCCATCTCCAAGAGTACACGCAACACTTGATTCTTTTGTAGATTCGATAGTTCCCCTTCACCTGGTGGAAGCACATTCTCACGTTCGCAATATTCAATGATGTGATTCGCCCCTGCTCGATCTTCGGCATGTGGTTTTAGCGCCCTAATCATCGTTCGGAGCGCATGATCGATACGGCTCACGTCACGAAAACCTAGTCTTCGCCTCATCTCTTCCCATGTAACGGCCCGAAATTGCTGTTCGACCTCGTTTTTGTCCAGATCGGCATAACAATCAACCGCGGCGGAGTGATCTATTGGAGCAAGGAATGGATGAAACGCGATGAAGACCGTTTCAAATACCCCTTCATAATACGTCTTAAGTGGGTAGTCATCCCCACCACCAAACATGGCGTAACGATGTCCTTCAGGTAATAAAACGCTCTCATCTAGTTCGTCCATTTCAACACTCCTTTCTTGAATAGTTTATAACGGACCATCAAAAAAAGCACCCTTCTCTAAGAAGGATGCTCCGGACTTACGCTTCGTTGCGCTCGTCGATTGCTTGTGCTGCTGTGATGAGCGTCAATTTGTAGACGTCCTCTTCGTTACAACCACGTGATAAGTCGTTCACTGGTTTGTTGAGACCTTGAAGGATTGGACCGATCGCTTCGAATCCACCGAAACGTTGAACCATCTTGTAGCCAATGTTCCCTGCTTCAAGACTTGGGAAGACGAATACGTTCGCCTTACCAGCAACGTCAGAACCCGGTGCTTTCTTCGCCGCTACGCTAGGAACGAATGCCGCATCGAATTGAAGTTCTCCGTCGATTGGAAGGTTCGGTGATTTCTCTTTCGCAAGGCGTGTCGCTTCCACAACTTTCTCTGTTTCAGGTGACTTCGCAGAACCCTTCGTCGAGAAGCTAAGGAGCGCAACTTGTGGGTCGATGCCGAACGTCTTCGCTGTCGCTGCCGACAAGAACGCGTTCTCTGCTAAGTCCGCCGCGTCCGGTGCAATGTTGATCGCACAGTCCGAGAAGACATATTGCTCGTCGTCACGTACCATGATGAACACACCTGACGTCTTTTTGATGCCTGGTTGCATTTTGATGATTTGTAGTGCCGGACGTACCGTATCAGCCGTCGCGTGCATCGCGCCTGAGACAAGACCTTCTGCTTTGCCTGTGTGAACGAGCATTGTTCCGAAGTAGTTCACGTCTGATGTAAGGAGTTCGCGTGCTTGTTCAGCCGTCGCTTTCCCTTTACGACGCTCGACGAATGATTCGACGAGAACGTCGATGTCTTCGTATGTCGCTGGGTCATATTGTGTCAAACCTGAGATGTCGAAACCGTGTTTCGCCGCAACCGCTTCGAGATCTGCTTTCGCACCGACGACGATCGGTTCTACCATACCGTCTGCTTTCAATCGAACAGCGGCTCCAAGAACACGCTCATCGATACCTTCCGGGAAGACGATGGTTGGACGAACCGGGCTAACTTTTTGCTTCAACGTTTCAAATAATTTCATAACGAATGAACCCCTTTTCTCAATTTACAGCATGACTGCTAATGGTTTTGCCGTTGACTTGTGTCTTTACGCGATTTCAATTATACACAGTACCCTTTTCAAAATAAACTATTCTGCCCATTTCGCCATAAATCGCCTAGAATCAATCATTATATGAATAGAACAGTTTCGACAAATCGACTGATACAGCCATTTTTGTAGCCGTTTTCATGTTTCTGTCCTCTGTTCTTTACCCGTCATGAATCGTGATAACCCTCACAGTGCCTCAAAGTTGCCAGTCAGTGAAGCGTGTATGGTAAAATAGACGGCGAAGCCAAGTCCCGAAAGGAGATTTTTTTATGTCAGAACGTCCAGTACCTACAACAGATACACAACATGCCGCCGCCACATTAGACGGATGGTATACACTTCATGATTTCCGCACGATTGATTGGGCTCGTTTGAAACTCGTCGATGCTGAAAAGCGTGAACAGATGATTGAGGAGTTCACTGCGTTCCTCGCCTCACTTGAAGAAGTGGAAGCAAAAGGTGAAGGAAGCCACGCCTTCTACTCGATTCTCGGCCAGAAGGCGGACCTCGTCTTGATGGTGCTTCGTCCAACATTCAACGAACTTGAAGACGTCGAGCGCGCATTCCGCAAAACAGCGCTATACGACTATATGATTCCGTCGTATTCATACGTGTCGGTCATCGAGCTCGGGATGTATCGCGGATCTGGAGACGGGGACCCGTATCAAAACCCTCATATCCGTTCACGCCTCTATCCGACACTTCCAAAGGCCGCACACATCTGTTTCTATCCGATGAGCAAGGCTCGTCGCGACGGCGACAACTGGTACATGTTGTCGATGGATGAGCGCAAAGACCTCATGTATCGCCACAGCATGATCGGCCGTAGCTACGCTGGTAAGATTCAGCAGTTCATCGGTGGGTCGACTGGATTCGACGCATGGGAATGGGGCGTCACACTCTTCGCTGAAGATTCACTTCAGTTCAAGAAAATCGTTTACGAGATGCGTTTTGATGAAGTGAGTGCGAAATACGGTGAGTTCGGCGACTTCTACGTTGGGAACATCTTACCGAAAGAAAATTTGAGCACATTCTTTAGCGTGTAAAAGGTTTACGCGTATAACACCTCGGGAATTAAGGATGATGTAAGCAAGTTATCCTGATTAACGAGGTGAACAACGATGCGCGTGTTTAAAGAAACCGATCGTGACACTGCGGAACGTTTAGATTCGTTCATCGAACGAATGGCACCGACAGCAGAATTAGTCCAACATCGATTTGAAGAGCAACTCAAACATACACAGCAAAAGGGTCAGGCGAGCGCCTGACCCTTATTTTGTCGTGGTGACGTGAAGTGCGTCGCCTAAGAAAGTAGCCAATTCCAGCATTCCGTAGCGTCCCGCTTTCGCTTCAGCATCGGAATTATAGTTCGTGTTCGTATTGACGTCATAGGCGTAGACGTTTCCGTATCGGTCTCGAATGATCTCAATCCCCGCAATATCGATCGCATTCGCTTTCAAGAACTGTTCGAGCTTTGGAATGATCGGGTCATCGAATCCTTCGACGATTTCAAACTTCGCCGGTGGCGTCTCCCCGACCGGACAGAACTGGTCTTCAATCGAGCAGGCATCAGCAGGACAGAGCTCGAATCCTTCCGACGTATCGACGCGCACCGCATACAGGAACTTTCCGCCGATGAATTCGCAGCGGGTAATATACGGTTCCGGGGCTTCGATATACTGTTGAATGAGCGTGATGCCGTCAACCGAGTCCTCGAACGAGGGACCATATACATATTCTTTGAGTCCTTCGATCGTATGGAACAATTGGACCCCGAGTCCTTTTCCGGCACGGTTATGTTTCGTGATGAACGGTGTCAAACCTAACTGCTCAGCCGCTTCGATGATTTGCGCCTTACCGACTGCCGCAATCGTCTTCGGCACGCGAATTCCTTCACGTCGAAGCGCCGTGTATTGATTGACTTTGCTCACTTCGAGGCGGATGGCACGTGTGCCGTTAAACACGGTCCGGTCATTTGCCTCTAACCAAGCGAGGACGCCTTCCGTCAATTCTGGTGCGTACCGATGCCCACGTGTGTGCGAGGAGGCACTCATCCGATTATAAAAGACACCTTCCGGGGGCATTGCTTCGAGGTCAATCGTCCCTTGGTCCAAGTGCCACAATTCATATGGCAAGTTCAATTCTTTTAAACGGTGGACAAGGTGGTTCGTCCATTCTTCGTTTTCATGAATGACGTGAATTTTAGACATCATCATTCCTCCTTCTATGATGTGTTTACTTTACCATATTCATAACCGACAATTCCAATGTGTATGGTTTGCCTAATCCTCAATTCTGAAATATCAGACGATTTCATGGTATAATGAACTTAAGAGTATTGTTTCAGAAAGGAAGTGTTGTGTTTGCCCGTACCTGTTATAAGTACTGATGTACTCATTTTACTCTTCGGTCTACTTCTCGTTGCCGGTGTCATGGCGACACGAATCTCGACTCGATTCGGCTTGCCCGCCTTGATTTTATTTATGGGAATCGGCATGATCATGGGAAGTGACATTACTGGTCTCATCTTCTTTGACGACTCGAATTTAGCGCAGCTGATTGGAGTCGCTGCCTTGATTGTCATTTTGTTTGAAGGGGGTCTTCAAACGAAATGGTCATCAATCCGGAGCGTCCTCGCCCCTTCTGCCTCGCTGGCGACGCTTGGAGTATTGATTACTACAACAGTGGTCGCCGTGGCCGTTCGTTTCGTATTTGGTTTCGATTGGATTGAATCTTTCTTGTTCGGTGCGATTATCGGTTCGACCGACGCAGCGGCCGTCTTTGCCGCATTTAAAGGAAAGAATATCTCACCGAAAGTCGGTGCGACTCTCGAAGCCGAGTCCGGCACGAACGACCCAATGGCGATGTTTTTGACGATTCTCGCCCTCGACTTCATGATGAAGCCGGATACGACCATTTGGGACGGAATTTGGATGTTCGCCCTTCAAATCGTTGTCGGGGCATTAATCGGCTTCATCCTTGGACAACTGTCTCGCCTCATGTTGAACCACTTGAGACTTGATTCGAGCGGACTGCATGCCGTCCTCATGATTTCCATGGCGTTCCTTACCTATGGTGTCACAGCTTACTTATTGGGAAGCGGATTACTCGCCGTCTATATCGCCGCCATGATTGTCGGAAATGCGGATACAGCGCATGAAGTGACAATCGTCCAATTCTCAGAAGCGCTCGCGTGGATCATGCAAATCATCATGTTCGTCATCCTTGGGTTACTCGTCTTCCCTCGTCAACTCATCGAGCCGGATTTGATTTGGAAAGGACTACTCATCTCATTCGTCCTTATGTTCTTGGCACGTCCGATTGCCGTCTATTTATCGACACTTGGCATGTCATTTACGAGAAAAGAGAAACTATTTATCTCATGGGCCGGGCTAAAGGGAGCTGTTCCAATCGTCTTAGCTACATTCCCTTTAATTGCCGGTATTGAGGACAGTCAACTCTTATTCAATGCCGTCTTCTTCGTCGTCGTGACGAGTGCTTTGATTCAAGGGACGACGTTGACACCGCTCGCTGAAAAATTGGGGTTACTCGGACCGGATAAAATCCGTTCTCCCTATACGATCGCCCTCGTCTCGAGTAAACAGTCTCAACATAAGCTCGTCCCTTATGTTGTCACGGAGAGTTCTTCGATGATTGGCAAGACGCTAGCGGATATCACACTCCCACCAAACACTGTCGTGAACGCCATCGTCCGAAACGAATACTTGATTCCACCGAATGGACAGACATCCATCGAAGAAGGCGACCTTTTATATGTGCTCGCTTCGATGTATCGTCATGATCAACTCGACCAAACATTTGGTGAAGATGGGCTAGACCGAGTGGAATTATGAGTAAACGAATAACCGGCGCCTCATTTGAAGCGCCGGTTTTCTTATGCGTGTAAGTGTTTTGCTGATTGAATCAACGTCTCAACATCTTCTGTCCGTCCTTCATGAAGTGCCTCGACGATGAAACTCCCGACGACGACACCGTCACACGCTTGTCCCAACGTCTGCACTTGCTCCGGACGATGGACTCCGAATCCTGCTAAGACGGGAACACGTGACTGCTCAGTCAATCGAGTTAAGTAGGCGAGAAGCTCGTCCGGGAATACATCCGCTTTCCCGGTCGTTCCTTTGAGCGTGACCGCATACACGAATCCTTCTGCTTTTTCTAAGATGGACGTTGTCCGCGCCTCACTGCTCGTCAACGTGACGAGCGGAATGACGGCGACGTCATGCCGATTAATATCTGCGAATAACTGGAGACTCTCCTCAAACGGAAGGTCAGGAATAATGACCCCGCTCACCCCACATTCGTTCGCCCGATCAAAGAACGGTTGGACCCCGAACCGAAACACTGGATTCAAGTAGGTCATCAAGACGATTGGAACGTTAAATTGATCATTTCCTTCTATTAAATGGTTCAATACCATTTCAAGCGTCACACCTGCTTCAAGCGCGCGCATTCCTGCCGCCTCAATAATCGGTCCATCCGCTACCGGATCAGAGAAGGGGATCCCGAGTTCAATCGCCGTCGCACCCATCCGTTCTAGTTCCACGACGGTCGGGATGAGCCGGTCCATCCCGCCGTCACCGGCCATGATATACGGAACGAATGCCGCTCCTTCTCGCTGTCGAATCGCTGTCTCTAGTTTCATCGTGTCGCCACCTTCTCTCGGATTGTATGGACGTCTTTGTCTCCGCGCCCTGATAAACAAATCACCAGTGTATCGTCTTCTCCCATCGTCTTCGCGAGCGTCTCTGCATAAGCAAGGGCGTGTGAAGACTCCAATGCAGGAATGATTCCTTCTTGTCGGCTGAGTGCGAGACACGCATCGAGTGCCTCGTCATCCGTGACGGCCGCATAGCGCACCCGCTCAATATCTTTCAAGAAACTGTGCTCCGGTCCTACCCCTGGATAATCGAGTCCAGCTGAAATGGAGTGCGCTTCCTCGATTTGACCCGCTGCGTCTTGCAAAACATACATGAGCGACCCGTGTAAGACACCGACTTCCCCTTTTGTGAGGGTCGCTGCGTGTTTATCCGTATCAATGCCACTTCCTGCCGCTTCGACACCGTAGAGCGCGACCGACTCATCGTTTAAAAACGGATAGAACATCCCCATGGCGTTGCTCCCTCCGCCGACACAAGCGACGACGGCATCCGGAAGGCGTCCCGTCTGTTCGAGGATTTGACCACGTGTCTCTGTCCCGATCACGCTTTGGAAATCACGTACCATCTGCGGAAATGGATGCGGTCCGAGAACAGAACCCATCACATAGTGCGTATCGTCGACATGTTTGACCCAGTAACGGAGCGCTTCATTGACGGCATCCTTTAAGGTGCGACTTCCTGATTTGACAGGGACGACTTTCGCCCCAAGAAGTTCCATCCGAAACACGTTCAACGCTTGTCGCTCGACGTCGACCTCACCCATGAAGATGGTACATTCTAAATCGAGTAGTGCGCATACTGTTGCCGTCGCGACACCGTGTTGTCCCGCGCCTGTCTCCGCAACGATTTTCTGTTTCCCCATCCGTTTCGCCAGGAGCGCCTGCCCGATCGTATTGTTGATCTTATGGGCACCGGTATGGTTCAAGTCTTCACGTTTCAAATAGACATTCGTACCGAGGCGACGACTTAGGTTCGACGCATAATAAAGTGGCGTCTCACGTCCCACGTATTCACGTAATAAGGAAGAGAATCGTTCTTGAAACTCAGGATCTTGCTTCGCCTCTTCATAAGCGACCTCTAATTCTTCGACCGCCTGCATGAGCGTCTCTGGAATGTACTTCCCACCATATTGTCCAAACTTCCCGTTCACTGGTTGTGCATACATCATAGTTCCTCCTTGGCGCGTTGAATGAACGCACGAATTTTTTCGATATCTTTCACACCGTCCGTCTCGACACCGCTCGAGACGTCGACGCCGTCTGGTTGGATGAGTTGAATCGCTTGTCTCACATTCTCCGGGGATAGCCCGCCCGCTAGCCAAAACGGACGCTGCGGCCGGTCGATTGCGCCCCAGTCTAACACCTGTCCACTTCCCGGATTCGGATGATCCATCAATCGTACATCTGCCGTCTCCTCGGTCGACGCATCGATGATGGGCAATCCGAAGATACGGAGTTGTTCCATTGACTGCGTCCGATGGTGAATTTGTAAATCCGTCAGTCCTACATTCAACGTTTCCTCAATCTCTTCCATTGAAGGACTTAAAAACACACCAACGATTCGAACCGATTCCGGGATGTGTGCGGCCAGTGTCTTCGCAGTCGCCACGTCGATTTGACGGGAACTCGGGGCGAAGACAAACCCGATGGCATCCGCTCCCGCCTCGACCGCCGCCTCAACAGCTTCCTTTGTTTTTAGTCCACAGATTTTAACGAACATGTTTTCAACTCCTCGAGTAATCGGGTCGGGTCCTCTTCACGCATGAGTGCTTCCCCGACGAGAATGGCGCTTGCTCCAGCTTCTTGTAAACGCGCAGCCGCCTCGACCGAACTGACCCCGCTCTCGCTGACGAATGTGACCTCAGGATAGCGTTTCATCAAATCAATCGATGTTTCGAGGGATACCTCGAACGTTTTTAAGTCTCTGTTATTGATGCCGATTAACACGTCATCAAGTTCGAGGGCGATGCGCAACTCCGCCTCATCATGTACTTCCACTAAGACGTCGAGACCGATGGAGCGCGCATATCGCGTCAACTTCTGAAGACGTGTCGGATGGAGTGCCGCCACGATAAGAAGTGCCACACTCGCACCGTAATGCTTCGCATAGTCGAGTTGTCGTTCATCGATGATGAAATCTTTGCAGAGCACCGGGATGGTGACGACATCGGCGACTTTTCGCAAGTCGTCAAACGAACCGTTGAAGTATGTCGTGTCTGTCAAAACGGAAATCATCGTCGCACCGGCTTGTTCGTATTGACGCGCCCGTTCGGCGACGTCGACCGTTTCCCGAATCATTCCTTTCGAGGGGGACGACCGTTTGATCTCTGAAATGATATGGAATCCCTCGCTCATCACATGTAGTAGAGAGATCGGTTTCGTCACGGGGACATCTATGGGCTGCATGCCGCTAACCTCTTCCATTTTCGTTCCGATGATTTTTGTTAAATAACTCATGCTTCGACCTCCGTCCGTTGTAAGTTTTGTAATACCCGTAAGGCGTGTCCTTCATCGATACTACGTTTTGCCTCTTTTACTCCTGCACGAAGCGTCGCGGTTGTGCCATACGTGCAAAGGGCAAGTGCTGCGTTCAATAAGACGACGTCGCGTGCCGGCCCCGTCTCTCCGTTCAATACGGCGACGAGGGTTGCGGCGTTCTCTTCTGGTGTTCCTCCACGAAGCGCTTCGAGGGGCGCCCGCATCAAGCCGACATCTCGTGGGTCGACCGCATAACGCGCCGTCTGTTCCTCATCAAAGAAGTACACGTCGTTCACACCGGCGAGGCTCGCTTCATCGAGTCCACCTGCTCCATGGACGACCATACCTCGCTCCACGCCGAGATGACGCATCGCGGTCGCCATCTTCTCGAGTAACGATGGATGATAGACACCGACAAGTTGTCGTTTCGGGCGAAGCGGGTTCGTTAACGGTCCGATTTGGTTGAAGATGGTCGCCGTCGCGAGTCGTTTCCGGACCGGCATGACGTGCTTCATGATCGGATGGACATGCTGGGCGAAGAGGAAACTCAAGTTCGTCCGTTTCAAGTCAGCATGTACTTCCGCTGCCGTCTTCACGATTGGAACGTTCAGTGCCTCTAGGACGTCCGCGCTCCCGGATCGACTCGAGACGCTTCGATTCCCGTGCTTGGCGACCGGAATCCCAAGACCAGCCAGGACAAAGGCGACGGTCGAACTGATGTTGAACGTATGCGCCCCGTCGCCGCCGGTACCACACACATCGAGTACGGGTAAATCACTCTGGGGGAACTGTGCCGCTTCACGAATGTATGCCGCGAGTCCTGCCATCTCTTCTGCTGTCTCACCGCGCTCTTTCATCGCCAAAAGCACTCGTTCGATTTGCGCTTCATCCGCTTGGAACATTTCGCTGGCTGCCACTTTCATATCTGCTGTTGATAATGCGTTTGTCTCCAATTGTTGAATCATCGTCGGTTCCCCCTCTAAAAATGTGTATAAAAAAACTCCACACGACAGTCGTCGTATGGAGGACGGTTCAAGACCGCGGTGCCACCTCTCGTTGATTCAAAAGAATCCACTCTCCGATGCAATCACATCGTATCCCGATAACGGGGGAAACCGTCACGACCTACTCTCTTCAGCCATGCTCTCATGAGCCCATTCACGCGGACGCCTCGGTCAGGATCTCACCATCCCTGACTCTCTGGACGAAACGTCTTCTCGCGCTACTCTTCTCAATCCTCGATTTATATTGTTGAAACGAAAAAGGGGTCACCCGTCTCCTCATAGCCTGCGCTATAAGAAGGACGAGTAACCCCGTGGTGCCACCTTCGTTGGTTCCAAAGAACCCACTTCACGGACAATCATCCGCTTCCCCGTGATAACGGTGGGTAACCCGCTAAAGCCTACTCAAAGTTCGGTTTAGAGCTCAGAAGTCCATTCGCGACGTCCCATATACTGATTCGCACCAACCATCAGCTCTCTGTCATACAGGATTCGTCGTTACTTCTCTTCGTCGACGCCTTTATTCGTTTCAGTTAAGTTAATTCGTACTATACAGGGCAGATGAATCCATGTCAAATAAAAAAAATATAAAAACTTTGCCTCTATATGTGCATCCAAAAATGAGAAACCTTCATCGATTTTTCGAATTGACATTGTTTTTTTTCGTCTGCTATAGTCGTCCACAACAACATTTCACTCAGCTAAAGGAGAATCGATTTTGGAAACAAACAAACTAAAACGCGAGCTGTCCACCCGGCAACTTACGATGATTTCCCTCGGGAGTGCCATCGGAACCGGGCTGTTCCTAGGAAGCGGTCTCGCGATTCAAACCGCTGGTCCGAGCGTGCTCGTCAGCTATGCCATCGGGGCGTTCATCGTCCTCTTACTCATGGGTGCTCTCGCCGAAATGACGGTTGCCCATCCAACATCTGGATCATTCGGAACGATTGCCGAGCGATACGTTCATCCACTCGCTGGTTTTCTCGTCCGTTACTCTTACTGGGTCGCAAACGTACTGGCTGTAGGAGTTGAAGTCAGTGCCATCGCCATTTACATGCGCTACTGGTTCCCAGATGTGAACGGGTTCGTTTGGGTCGCCCTCTTCGGTGGACTACTCATTTACGTCAACGCCCGTCACGTTCACACGTTCGGAACGACCGAATACTGGTTATCCTTCATCAAAGTAACTGCCATCATCCTATTCATCGTCCTCGGTGCCGCCACATTGTTCGGCGAACCAGGATCACCAATTGAGTCAATCACGACAGGAAACGAAGGCTTCTTCGCGTTCGGTTTTTACGGAATGTGGGTGACGATTTTCATCTCCCTCTTCAGTTTCCTTGGAACCGAACTTGTCGCTGTGACAGCGGGAGAAGCGAAAGACCCGGACCAGGCTGTACCACGCGCTTTACGCGCGACCGTGTTCCGCTTGACGTTCTTCTATGTCGTCACGCTCGCGATCATGCTCATGCTGATCCCATGGCAGCAAGCCGGGATCGACCAAAGTCCGTTCGTGCTCGTCATGGAACAGTTTGATGTCCCGTTCGCGGCAGGCATCCTCAACTTTGTGATTTTGATCGCCGCCTTGTCTGCGATGAACGCGCAGCTTTACGCGTCGACACGTATGATGTACTCGCTTGCGGAAGCCGGCGATGCACCGAAAGCGTTCAAAAAAATCAGCAAAAATGGGATCCCGATGTTCGCGCTACTCGTTTCAACGGGCGGGATCATCCTCGCCGCTTTGCTACAAGTATTCATGGAGTCGTCGTATCCATTCTTGATGGGAATCTCGATGTTCGGAGCTATTTTCACTTGGTTCATGGTCTTCGTCTCCCACTTGTTCTTCCGTAAGAAATGGACTGGGCGAAAACTCCCTGTCCGCATGATGGGATATCCATTCCTCCCATTGCTCGGGGCGGTCTTACTGCTCAGCCTGATGATCACGACATGGTTCACGGATTTCAACATCTTGCTGAAGTTCGGCGTACCTTGGTTGATTGGGTTGACGATCATCTATTACGTGCGTGAACAAATGCGTAAAAAACAAGATCGTCCAAGCGATATCGAACAAGCCAATTAACAAGCATCCCTTCGCGACAGCGGAGGGATTTATTACGCACAAAAGCTCCTTTCGCAATCGAAAGGAGCTTTTTGGTTGATGCATCAGAAGAACTGACGCGGATTGACCGTGCTACCCGCACTCGTTGCCGAGTATGAGTAGCCGCCTTTATGAATCTCAAAGTGCAAGTGCGGACCTGACGAGTTCCCTGTGTTTCCAAGCGTCCCGATGTTCGACCCTTGCGTCACACGCTGTCCAGAGCTGACAGATACCGAGTTCATGTGCGCATAAACCGTCGTCCAAACTTGACCGTTGATGACGTGCGCGATCATGACGTGGTTGCCGTATGCACCACCCCAACCTGCACGAATGACCGTACCTGTCGCAGATGCACGAATCGGTGTCCCTGTTGGACCGGCGATGTCTACACCGTTATGGAACGTGTAACCATACGCACCACTTGCCGGACCCCATCCTTGCGAGTAGCGTCCTGAAGCTGGTTGAATGAACATCGTGCTAGACGGTGCTGGCGTCGATGTCGTCGGTGCCGGCTTTGGCTCTGGTTTCGGAGCTGGCGTTGGCGCCGGTGCCGGTTTTGGAGCTGGCGTTGATGGTCTCGTGTTGTTTGAAGACGATGAAGACGGGGTATTCGATTTATTGTCTTGTTTTTGTTGAGCAGCTTGACGAGCCGCTTCCGCTTCTCGTTCCGCCTCTGCCTGACGAGCAGCCTCAGCTTGACGTGCAGCTTCTGCTTGGCGGGCTTCTTCCGCTTTACGTGCCGCCTCTTGACGAGCTGCCTCTTCCGCACGACGACGGGCTTCCTCTTCTTCGCGACGTTGCGCTTCGATTTCAGCCGCGATCGCCTGTTCTTGTGCGACTAATGTCGCTTCAATTTCTTGAAGGTCAAAGATCTGTGATTCGAACTTGATGTTCTTCTCTTCAAGCTCTTTGATGCGCTTTTCACGCTGCTTCATTTTCTTCTCAAGCTCGGCTTGACGCACTTCAAGTGCCTTTTGTTGTTCAAGAAGTGAAGCACGTTCTGCTTTTAAGTCAGCCTGCGCTTCTTTCAACGAACGCTGTGTCGCTTCATAGTCATCGAACAACTCTTGGTCACTACGCTGAATCGTTCCAGCTGTGATCATACGCGTGACGAGATCAGAGAGATTTTTTGAACCGAAGATGAATTCAGCCCAGTTAATTGATCCGCCACCGTTCTTTTGCATCGTGGCCATACGCTCTTTCATCATCGCTTCTTGCGCCTTCATTTTTTCTTGGTAATCTTTAATGTCGGCTTCAAGATCCTCAATCTTCATCTCGGTGCGCTTGATTTCTTGGCGTTTCATGGCGACATCATTGATGATGTCTTGCAATTGCGCGTCCATTTTATTGACTTCAGCCTGAACTTTTGAAATCTCTTCCTTGTTCACTTCAATTTTTGAAGATGTTTCTGACTGGTCTTTTTTCACACTGTCGCGCTTTTCTTTTACTTTTTGTTGTTGTTCTTGCTTCTCTTTAATCGAAGTCGATGCATCCGCAACTGTATGTGTGCTGATGAGCATCACACCGAGCGTCAACGTCGAGACTGTGCGTTTCCAATTCATGAATGGGGTACATCCTTTCTTAAATGACAAACGTGAGTACCTACTACACTACATATTTAAAGCCGTTTCAGTATGTAACAAAAACGATCATTTGGTTGAGTTTCAACACGACTAATTATATCTAACTGATAGATATTTTCCTGTTAAAGTTATATTTCAATTTTATTACGCAAGAACAAAGGTGCAGACAATGAATGCATAGAACTTATTATTTACCAATACCTTTTCAGACTGTTCGATTTGACATCTTTCTTTAATGTTTTATGTAAATAGAGAACAATTTACCCTATTTTAAAATAATAAGCGCATGGAACTGCATATCCCTTTTCCAATTAATAGGATGACTCATCAAAAAAATCCATGCCGTCGCTACATGTGAACATGAGCAAAAGCATGGATATCGAATACATGGATTCTCAAGTTATAGTTTCATCGCACCGACGATGACAAAAATCCAGGCAGCGATGAATAACACGCCGCCAATCGGTGTCACGGCTCCGAGTTTTGTAATTCCCGTCAATGCCATGACGTACAAGCTTCCTGAGAAGAAAACGATCCCCGCAAACATGAGCCAACCGGCCACGTTGAACTGGCTGATGCTCACGCGCATGAGGAGCGCTGCAATCCCAATGATTCCAAGCGCGTGCACCATATGGTAGAGCACACCTGTCTGCCAGTTTGCCAACATGTTTGGCGCCAATCTCTCTTTTAGCGCATGGGCGCCAAATGCACCAAGTGCCACACCGAGTGCCATCAATCCGGCACCGATCATTAATAATATCTTCATTTCCGTTCCCCCTTATCTGACTTTTCGTGCTGGTAAATTCCACTTCCGATAGTAGGATATCACTCGAAGTGTCGCGACGACAATTAAAAGCGCGTACACAGCAAGACCGCCTTCGAGCTTGAAGTAATACGTAATGACCGCAATGAGAATCGCCCAAATCGCATACACCTCAGATTGTAAGACGAGAGGCTTACGTCCTGCCAATAAGTCCCGGACCACACCTCCGCCAACGCCAGTCAAGACAGCCGCCGCAATCGCAGCAGATAAAGGTAAATCAAGCTTGATTGCGACCTGCGCCCCTTGAAAGGCAAAAGCGACGAGACCAATGGCGTCGACAATGACACCCCAGCGTTCCCAATGTGGCAATACGACACTCGGGAGCAGGAAGATGAGGAGTGCGACCAGAAAACATAAAATAAATAAATCATTCTGTTGCCAAATTAAGCTGACGGGGTTGCCTAATAGGACGTTTCGGATCGCGCCACCTCCGAAGGCAGTGATAAACGCCAGTAACCACACCCCAAAAATATCGTATTTTTCATCCATCGCAATGATGGCTCCGCTCGCCGCGAACGCAATCGTTCCGACGACGTTGAGCAATTCCCACTCCATGAACATCCCTTGCCCTTTCTTCAACGCATTGTATGGTAAAGTATAGTTACAAAAATTCAGGTCAGTCGTGCGACTGTCGTAAAGGATGTCGGTATTACAATGAAACGTATCGCTTTGTTCCGCATATGGATTATCGTCACCATGTTCGCCCGATTCATCATTCGGCTGTACGCCTTTTCACGCAAACAACAACAAGGCGTCGCCACGACAGAAGAATATGAAGCACTCATGCTCAAGCTCGCGCGTGAGTATAAGCGTAACGCGCTACGACTCGAGGGCTTGTTAATCAAACTCGGACAATTCTTATCAATTCGTGCAGACTTGCTACCACCCGCCGTCTTGAACGAGCTGTCAGAGCTCGTCGACCGTGTCCCGACGTCTGGTTGGGAGAAGTCGCGCGCGATTCTAGAGGCAGAATGGGGCGTCCCATATACCCAAGTCGTCAAAGACGTCGGCATCGACGCCGTCGCCTCGGCTTCCATCGGGGAAGTATATGGTGCCACGCTTCTTGAAAACGGCAAACGGGTCGCCATCAAAATCCAGCGTCCGAATATCGAAAAAATCATCCGGACCGACTTCCGTGCGATGCGGATTGTTACATCGATGTTAAAGCGGACATCCCTCGCTAAATCAACCGACTTAGATAGCTTATATCGCCAAATGATTTTTGTCATCGGGGATGAACTAAATTTCCAAACTGAATTAAAAAACGCCCTGTATTTTAAAGCCAAATACGCCGATAACCGAGACGTTTACATCCCGGACTATCACGAACATCTCTGTACGAACCGCGTCTTGACGATGGACTGGGTCGACGCACGCCGAATCACTGACCTCGCCTTTTTAAAAGAAAATGGAATCGACCGTTCCGCCCTAGCTGAACGACTCTTCACACTCGCTGCCGAACAGCTATTGTTTGGTGGGCAGTTCCATGCCGATCCACACCCCGGAAACGTCCAAATTCGAGCCGATGGCATCATCATCTTACTCGATTTCGGTATGGTCGGACAGACAACGGCGCAAGACATGGCCACGATTCGGAATATCTTACAGGCATTCATCTCGCTCGACTATGATAGCATCGTCGATGGATTAGAAGACTTGCGCTTCCTCTTACCGACGGCAAACAAACAAAACATTCGCCAAGCACTAGAGAAAGCGGTCACTTTCTACCTAGAAACGGACATCGATACCGTCGATACGAAATTGATTGAGAAGGTGTTACAGGACATTCAATTGCTCGTCAAAAACGAACCGATTCAGCTCCCGGCAGAATTTGCCTTCTTCGGTCGGGCCGCCTCGACCTTGCTCGGGATCCTGCAAATCCTCGATCCGAAAATCGACCTGTTCACACTCGGTAAACCGATTGTCATCGAATGGCTCGAGGAAGACGGGACAACGCTTCAAAATCGTTACGTGAAGACCGGAATCAACTACGCGAAGAAACTGTTAAACGTTCCTCCACTTCTGGATAATTACTTAAAAGAACCGACACGAAAACGTCTGTCGGAGCAAGCCATGTTCCAACGAACTCTAGAATCCAAGGAACTCTTGCACCGTCAGACGTTCAATGCCATCGTCATCTTGCTCGGTTTGCTCGTCGGCCTACTCGGCTATATTCGACCGGATGAATGGCTCTTCTGGTCAGGTGGCGTCGTCTCCGTTTTAGCTTATTTCAATTGGAGACGCCTCGGACGAAAGATTCGTCATTTGGCACGCCAAGACTTTCGAGTATAAGCGTACCGTCACTCTCAACAGTGGCGGTTTTTTGTTGAATCCATTGTGCGATATAAGCACCGACGTCACGCATCATGCGAGGTGTCGTCCAACCCATGGTCGATACTTGAATGACGTTCGCCTGCTTTAAGTAGCCACTCTCATACTGGACGAGATAGCCTTGGTAGGACAGTTGGCGCCCGAGCTCGACCGAGGATAGCTCGCACGGAACTGGAATCGTGATGACGCCAGGTGACTGAGCAGGACACACATCGACCGTTAAACCGTTCTCTTGTAAGGCATTAAGCAACGTATTCATCTTTACAGAATGTGAAACGACTTCATCTTCTGTCAACTCATCCAGCGCGATCGCCATCGCTGAAAGAAGCGGTTCCGATTGTGTGAAGGCAATCGGTTGATAGAGGGATAGATCCAAATAGCGCGCTGTATGTGGTGTCGCAATCGCCGGATGCTTCATTGCGACGAACGCGAGACCCGGGGCGTTCCGTAACGCCTTTCCTGAAGAGAAGGTCACGTAGTCCGCAAATGAATAGTCATAAACGAGCGTTCCGACGGCACTGATCGCATCAATGGCGACAACGCCTTGCCATGTATGGAGCGGTTCGAGGTTGATGAAAATCCCTAACGATGTCTCGCAATGAACCGTCCATACCCAGTCTGGTGCAATGCGCTCAAGTTGCGAAATATCCCATTGTCCCTCTTGGTCCACTGCGACCACGTCAAAAGACAGACCGACACGCTGTGCATGGTCAATCAAGCGTTCTCCAAATTCACCCGCATTGAAAATGAGGCCGTGTCCATCCAATCGAGCCGCGACCGCATCGTTAGCGACCGTCCCGCTTCCAAGGAGCGTATAGACATGAGGGAGTCCGATTCGTTCCGCCAGTTTTCGTTGTACCGCTTCAAGCACTCGTCCCGTTTCGTTTGAACGATGTGGGCGCGGCTGCATCGAGAGTCGTTCTCTCACACGGTCCGAACATTCAACGGGTCCTGCTAGCAAACTTTTCGGGCGTAGAATCGACGCTGATTTGGATTCATAAAAAGCCGAACGCGTTAACACCATCGGCACATATCGTGCTTCCTCAGGACCGATTGGATCCGCAAATGGGACAAACCCAAATCGACGATAGAGCACTTGTTCACGTGTCGTTCCACTGATGACGATGCCATCAACCTCACGCTCTGTCGCATCATCGATAACCGCACGCATCAATCCAGCGAACGTTCGATTGCGCCGATAAGGTTTAGTCACAGCGAGCAGACGAATCTCGAGCCAATTCCCTTCAGGAATGCGCACACCCTTTTGTTCCAATGAAAATGGTCGTTTACCACGTAACGCACACATGGCGACCACTTCCCCATCCACTTCTCCAATCCAATATGTATTTTCTTCGTGAAACTTGTCGACAAGTCGCCTTTCCGGATTCGGTGGATGTTGCGGAATCTCTTCGACGAATGTTTCGTAATTCAACCGATGTATCGCTTCAAAATCTGATATTTCGGCTTTTCGGTACACAATCATGCTTTTTCCTCCTTCACATGATGATAGATAATAAGAATCGTAATCAGCGTGGCCCAGATGACATTTTCGACATTCCAAAGTGCAGCGAGCGGAAGTAAAATGAGCATGACCAGTCCCGTCTCGCGAGAGTTCCCTGTTAATTTGATTAAGAGTAACAAGATAGCAAGACTCCCAATAAACCACCACGGGTCATATGCCCATATGATTCCAGAAAAAACGGCATATCCCTTCCCACCCGCACGGATTCGCCAAAATGGATAAATATGCCCGAGCGTGAGTGCGAACGCCGTCTCCCAAAAATACAATCCACTCATCTGTAGGACGAGAATCGTCTTGAGCACGTCGAATCCATAGACGATGAGAAACGCCTTCACTCCACCGATGCGATGCGCATTGCGTGCACCGGTATTCTTCGAACCAGTTGTCGCTAAATCATGTCCACTTAGCACCCCATACAGTCTGCCCCCGAGCAGACTTCCGACTAAATAGCCAATGATGATGATCCACATAGTATCCCCTCATTTTTTGGAAATTTGTGTGCGTTTCAGAAAAACGGGTATCCTCTAATTAACTGTGCACTTTTTGGAAAGGGGAAATCAAGATGCGAGAAGAGAAAAATTTCATTAATGGGGAATGGACAGAAACGGGACAAACGATCGAGGTACGCAATCCGGCTACAGGCAATGTGATGGCCGTCGTGACAAAAAGTGATACACAAGAAGCGACACAAGCCGTCGATGCTGCACATGAGGCGTTACAAGAATGGCAACAAAAAACAGCAGAAGAACGAGGGAAGCTACTCAATGAGTGGCATCATTTGATTGCAGAACATACAGAAGAGCTTGCCCGAACGATGGTCGAGGAACAAGGGAAACCGCTCAAGGAAGCAATCGGTGAAATCAACTATGCAAATGGATTCATCGACTGGTATGCAGCAGAAGGACGACGCGTGTACGGAGAGACGATTCCTGCTTCATCAAACCAGAAACGAATCTTTGCCATCAAACAACCGGTGGGCGTCATCGCAGCCATCACACCTTGGAACTTCCCGGCTGCCATGATCACACGGAAAGTCGCTCCGGCGCTCGCTGCAGGCTGTACGGTCGTCATGAAACCAGCATCGGCGACCCCGTTGACCGCCATCGAATTGGTCAAATTAGCGGAGAAGGCCGGATTCCCAAAAGGGGTCATCAACCTTGTCACTGGACAAGCTTCAGATATCGTCAAAGCGTGGCAACAAGATAAACGGGTCCGAAAATTGACGTTCACAGGATCAACGGAAGTCGGAAAAATGCTCATGCGTGACGCTGCGGACACGATGAAAAAGATTTCACTCGAACTCGGTGGACATGCCCCGCTCATCGTCACGGCCAAAGCGGATTTAGATAAGGCTGTTCCGCAAGCGGTCGCCACAAAGTTCCGAAACGGTGGACAGACGTGCGTCTGCGCGAACCGAATCTATGTCGAACGCGCCGTCGTCGATGAATTCTCGGAGCGTTTCATTAAAGAAGTCGAAGCGTTGAAAGTCGGCAACGGACTAGAGGAAGGTGTCGACATCGGTCCGCTCATCGATGACGATGCGCTCAGTAAAGTCGAAAAGCATATTGAGGACGCACAGATTCGTGGCGGTGAAGTGTACGGTGGTGAGGTGCTAGACGGCTTGTTCATCCGTCCTGCCGTCATTCGTTACGCGAATGAAGACATGCTCTGCATGAACGAAGAGACGTTCGGACCTGTCGCACCGATTGCGACGTTCGATTCACTCGATGAAGTCATCAAACGGGCGAACAACACGCCATTTGGCTTAGCCGCTTACCTGTTCACGCAAGACATCAATGAAGCGGTCTATTTAGCTGAATCGTTGGAGTACGGGATTGTCGGTGTGAATGACGGACTTCCGTCAACGCCGCAAGCGCCGTTCGGTGGTTGGAAAGAGAGCGGACTCGGCCGTGAGGGTGGACATCACGGCATCGAGGAATTTTTAGAAGTAAAATACATCTCACTCGGGTTGTAATTGTAGGTATACAAAAGGCTTGTCGACATATGCGACAAGCCTTTTCTTATCGGTTGACCCACTCGACTAAATCGTGTGGAGATTGAATCACATGATCTGCAAGTGCCCACTCTTCTTCATTACCGAACCCGAATCCTGTCAAGACAACGGGGAAGTCATGGGCACGAGCCGCCTCGACATCCGATTTACGATCGCCGACCATAATATAGTCCGCTTCTCCGTGCCGGACACGATGCGCTGTCAGAATGTCTGCCTTCTTCTCGCCCCCAACAGATTCTAAACATTCGGGTGCCGTCATATATGGACGAATCTGTTGCGTATCTAAAATCAAATTCATGTAATGAACACCGCAGTTACTCGCTGTCGTCAGCGTATGACCTTGCTCGTGAAGCGTCTCTAACATCTCACGAATTCCGTCAAATAAGACATTTTGCCCTTCCATCGTTTGCTCAAGCGTCGTATGACGGAGTCTTCGAATGAGACGAATCTCCTCAAGCGTCGCTTCTGGGATGACATGCTCCCAAAACGCGTTACCTGCCAAGCCGTATCCTGAACGGACCGCCTCTTCACTCGGTTTCGGAAGATGAGGAAGCTCCTCGAGTGCCTCATGAATCGCCTTCGTCATCGGCCCGGTCGTATCTACTAACGTGCCATCGATATCAAATAAAATTACTGCCATTGGATTGATCTCCTCTCTTTCACTCTCTCCTTACCGTAGCAGAATCCCCGAAAATGCAAAAGAGAAAACGTGGTGACAAAAAACGACTGAACCGATTCGTCCAGTCGCATCTATTATCCACGCCAGAAGTTCATTCCACCCTTTACAGAATAAACGTCGGTATATCCGGCACTCTTCAGCATCGCTGCCGCGCGTTGGCTACGCATCCCGCTCTGACAGATAACATAGACTGGACGCTCTTTTTCTTTCGGATATTTCGCTTGAGCATTACCGAATCCGGATAAAGGTACATTTTTCGCTTGCTTGATATGTCCCCCGCTGTATTCATGCGGCTCACGTACGTCCAACAATTGAATGTTCCGTTCTTCTGCGATTCTTCGTTTTAAATCATCCGTCGAGACTGTTTTTATATTGTTTCGACGACTCCACCAGAAATACACAAGCCCAATGACGACTGCCACAAAAAGAAAGTCCAACATATTCACGCCTCCATTTGCATTTCGTTTCTTGTACCCATTATACCCCCTATGGTATTTAAGTCAATGAAAATGAATCCACAAAAAAACCACATGTGCATCACATGTGGTTCAAAAATCGAGCAATGAATCGGATTTAGGTTGTTCGTCTTCTTCCATGGGAATCCCGAGAAAAGCGGCCATCTGACGATCAAGCGGAGGTTTCGTTTCACTTGTCACGGTCGGGGACTGTGATGCCCCAACGCTTTTTGCTTCAGACGTCTCCGCTAACAAGAGTTCACAAAAACCCATTAACTTTGCCAAATGACGCTTTTGCGCTTCGCCGGTTGACGACTCAATCTGTGTCATCACCTGACGCATTTGGGCGATGACTTGTTGTTCTGTAATCATAGTCCGTACACATCCTTTACGCTTCCATTGTGCAGGATTTCATCCTCAATTCGCAAGTTCCTTAACGATTCCTTGACTCGACCCAGTTTAAAAAGGCGTCATAATCAAAACGAACTTGATTTGCATAAAAATCAGCCCATCTCGATAACTGTCGAATAAACAGGGACGGAGAGTCACCGATTGCCGCCGCGATTCGTTCGCTTGCCGTATAATCGAGCACATTGGAGGTCGCATCGGCCCGTGCATGAATCTTCGCCGTGATTTGCGCTTGCACCTTCAACGTCTCAATGAGCGACGTCTCATCTTTCATATGTTTCGCTTTCACTTTTCGCTTATACGGAGAACGTTGCCTCACATAATATTCTTTGTCGTCAATCGTCAAATAGCCGAGATACGGGTCACGACTGTGGACCATTGCCCGTTGCGCAGCGACGACACGAGCGCCTTGATGCGACAATCCGTTTTCAAACAGCGGATGTGTCGGAAGAAAGAGAGACGGGACGGCAGATTGTGCTTGTTTCATCTCTAAAATGACATCTTCATCATGCTCTTCATCGGCACCTTCAATCAAAATATAGTAGCGTTCTAATCCGATAGAAGCCGTTCCGCTTTGAAGTTTGATGGCGATATCTTTGATTTCATAGTGATCGGCATGATGTCGGTGTTGATTTGACAAAGAAGACAGATAATCGCCCCATGCCGCTTCAATTTTCTCACGTACTTCTGAAGAGACGGGAAGCAGGTCGTCACTCGTCGAAAAATAACGTTCCTCGTCCCGTACCTCCGTCCGTTCGGACATGAATTCATCTTTCTTCTTCTCCGCTTTTTTAATGACTTTTTTGACCGCTTTACACGTATTCTCTTTCGTGAATTGAATATGCTCACTCCATCCAAGCGCATGTTTTTCAATGGCTTTGGCATAGGACTTAGCAAACGCTTGAATGGCTGCCTTGCCGTCGAATCCTGACTCGGCGGCGAACAAATCGACAGAGACCGCCATCCGCAACAAATCGAACAGATAGGACCCGATATACGCCTCATCAAAGTCGTTCACGTCATAGATGATGGTACCGGCCCCGTCTTCGAACACACCGAAATTTTCAAAGTGTAAGTCTCCTTGAATGAACGTCGGATGGTCAGGACCTGTGTCAAAGGCGATCGGTACTTTCGCAAAATCGTAGTAGAACAAGTGTGAGCTCCCTCGAAAGAACGAGAACGGGCTTGAACTCATCTTCGCGTACTTCTCTTGTCTCGCCTCTTCCGAAAGCTGTCGAATCGACTGGTCGTAAAAATCAAGGACGGTCCCAATCGTCTCGCACCGAATTTGTTGTTTGACGGCTGTGAACATACGGCTCTCCCCTTCACTTGTTGAATAAGTGTTTATATTCCCCGTACCCCGCCTCTTCAAGCTCTTCTACAGGAACGAATCGGAGAGCGGCCGAGTTGATGCAATAGCGTAAGCCACCAAGCTCTTTTGGACCGTCATCAAACACGTGACCAAGGTGACTGTCCCCTTGTTTTGAACGGACTTCTGTCCGTACCATGTGATGCGTCGTGTCCATGTTCAAATCGACGCGCTTCTCCTCGATTGGACGTGAGAAGCTCGGCCATCCGCAATTCGACTGAAACTTATCGTGCGATGTGAAGAGTGGTGTCCCGTCAACGATATCCACGTACAGCCCTTCTCGTTCTTCATCCCAATATTCATTTTGAAACGGTGGCTCTGTCCCGTTTTCTTGCGTCACTTTATACTGCATCGGTGTCAAGCGTTCACGAAGTGCTTGTTGTTGTTTACGATCGCTCCATGCCTCTTTGATGAACTTCGCGCGTCCTGAACCGACACGGTACATCTCATAGCGGAACGGATTTTTTTTATAGTAGTCTTGATGATAGTCTTCCGCTTCCCAGAACGTTTTCGCAGAGCGGATATCGACTTCAATCGAACGATCGAAGCGACCCGAATCTTCCACTTCCTGTTTCGAACGCTCCGCTGCAGCCTGTTGCTCTTCTGAATGATAGAAGATGGCTGGACGGTACGATTCACCGCGGTCATTGAACTGCCCTCCGCCATCTGTCGGGTCGATTTGACGCCAATAGATGCGTAGCAACTCCTCATACGAAATGACTTCTGGATCAAATGTGATTTCAACCGCCTCTAAATGTCCTGTCGTCTCCGAACAGACTTGTTGATACGTCGGGTTGTCGACATGTCCTCCTGTATATCCAGAAATGACACGCTCCACTCCCTCATATTTATGAAACGGTTTGACCATGCACCAGAAACAGCCTCCCGCAAATGTAGCTTTTGCCATGATAAATCCCTCCTTACTTTGTAGTGTACCCAAAAATGTGGCAAGACAACAAAAAACGAGAACCACAAAATGTGTTCTCGCTTCAGTCCTCTTCCACCTGATTCACATGACGCATCACCAAAAATAAGATGACTCCAACAATCGCAGCCCCTAAAAGCGTCAACACCATGTTATCTCGAGCTGATAAAGTATAAAAGATCGCTAATCCAATCAAAATGAGCGCAATCGGAATAAACGCTCGCTTAAAATGATCCCAGTAACGCACGGACAGTCCTCCTTTTCTCTTATCATACCAAACTTTCGATTTTCCATAACGAAAGTTCTAAAAGATGAGAAGAACTTGAATAAATCCAAAAGGATTCCAAGACGATTTGCTTGAATAGTCATTCAAGAGAGCTTCTTTCCGCAAGCAGGTTATTCCTGTCTGTTTCCAACTAGATGCTATATACTGTAACTAAATATTTCCATACGGGATAAGGGGGAGCCTCGATGCTCACAATCATTAATGCGTTCTTTATCAACCTGTGTATCTTGTTCACGCTCTTCACGATTTCCTTTTTACCGTTTCGCAATCGACCTCGTTTAACTCCACAGTCTCCTTTGAAAGGAAGGGTTTTACTCGGGGTACAGACCGGATTGATTGCCATCCTCCTTTTGGTAAATGCCTTACCGCTCGAAGGGATACTCATCGACCTACGTAATATTCCCGTTTTGCTTGCCGTTCTATTCGGGGGATGGGTGAGTGGTGCTGTCGCAGGTATCATATTATTAATCGGTCGTTCCCTAGTTCTGTTCTTTACAGACGGTACCATGCTCGGTCTCTATCTAGCCATCGCCACAATAGTTACGTTAGTTGTCTTAACAAGTCTTTTACGGAAACCCATGGATAATACTCGGCCTACTTTGCTCGTATTCACTACGATCAGTATTGCCATTTTTGGGGCAGCGCTTTATGCCGCGCTTCCACTAAACTTGTTCTACCCCGTCTTAATCGTCTACATGTTAATGTCTTACGGGGGAGCTTGCGCCGCCTATCGATTACTGCTCGAACTACGCCGTCACTTTGAGAACGTCCAACATCAACAGCAACTAGCGCGTACAGATGCGCTCACCGGGATTGCCAATCGGCGTCTCTTGAACGAAGCCATGGCCAACTTGACGGTCGAGGCAGAAGAATACGCATTGATTTTGGTCGACATCGATCATTTCAAACGGGTGAATGACACATACGGTCACGACGTCGGAGATGATGTTTTGCGCGAGCTCGGCATGCTCCTCGTGAATGAGAGCAATGAGCGCCATTTAGTCGGTCGCTTCGGCGGCGAAGAATTTTTAATCGTCATGCCCCATGCTAATCGAGAAGAAGTATCGCAGCTTGCTGAATCTATTCGAGAAAAGGTTTCAACGTTCCCGTTCGAGACGAGTGCCGGTACGCTCCACATCACTGTTTCGCTTGGAGCTTGCCATTCGAATGATATTGAAATCGACAGTGTGTTAAAACATGCAGATGAAGCGTTATATCACGCAAAAGAGTCCGGTCGAAATCGTTTCATCCTCGCCTCTTAATGTGTCAAACTCTTCACACTTGAGCGCGTTTTCTCGCTTTACTTTCTCGAAATGAATCGTTAAACTAGGCTAGACTTTGATTCAGATCGATACATCGTGATTTATTCAGAAAAGGGGAAACATCGTTCATGTCAGTTTTGTTATCTTTATTTGGAATTATGTTTATCGGCTCGTTCGCGATTGACTATAGACGTGGAAAGACACTTCAACAATCGGCAATCGGGGGGATTCGTTCGATTCAGAACAACATGTGGATTTTCTTCCGGACCTCACTTTCGATGATGATTATCATCGGTCCGCTCTTGTTGATTTCAGGTTTCGTGTTCTCGGATTTGGTGAGCTTTAACACGATCCCAGCATTCATCATCGCCGTTCTCAGTATCGGCTTTGCGGAACGGATCATCGGGATGACCGTGGCTCCACTCGTCCGCACATTTTGGCATCAACGCGATCGTCTCATGCCACTTTATTTAGATGCCGCTCTCTACGTATTCTTACTCTCTATTCTCGTATTGGAGTTCTTGATGAACATTCCGGGGATTGATCTTCAGTCACCGTTCATTGCGCTATTCTATGCGTTCGCTCTCTTCTTCACGAGATACTTGTTCAGTTTGATTCGATTCACGGTTCAAAAAGGCGTAGCCTCGAACTAATTGAAGACCCAATCCATACGTGTTCGCACGTATGGATTTTTTTCATTATTCTCATTGACAATGAGAATCGTTATCAACTATACTTTAGTTGTAGCTTCCCAAAAGCTTGACGTGCACGTTCCCCAAACATATCACGTCACGTGGATTCCCCTCCACGACACTCTTTTTGAAAGCATTGCGACAACCCCCATTTGTTGCACCCATATTTGCCAAAAGCAAGACGAGCAGCCCACCGACGGGGCTGCTCGTCTTTTTCATGATGCGAACACTTCTTGCTCGATTTGTTTCAATTCATAGAACATGCCACGTTTCGTCATCAGTTCCTCATAAGAACCGACCTCAACAATTCTTCCGGCTTCCATAACGATAATCTGATCAAACGTTTCGAGACCCGTCAAACGGTGACTGATGAGAATGAGTGTGCCTGTTCCGGCTTGCTGTAACAATTCAGAAAAGACATGGGCCTCCGTTCCTGCATCGAGTGCCGATGTCGGTTCATCGAGCAACCAGAGAAGTCCGTTTTTAAGAAGTGCTCGTGCGATGGCCAGGCGTTGGCGTTCTCCACCTGACAAGTTCGCCCCTTTCTCAAGGACCGGTTCGTCTAGCGTGAACGCCAAACGGACCCGCTCAAGCGCTACGCTCATCTCTTCATCTGTGAAGTCACCGGCTAACGCCAAGTTGTCCCGTACAGTTCCATAAAAGAAATGATTGTCTTGCAAAACAACGCTCGCATGTTGCCAAATGGCTGTCTGTTTGACATCGTTCACGTTGTACTCATCCAACCGAATCGTGCCGTCTTCCGTCCGAACGAAAGCCAAGAGCAGTTGAAGTAAGGTCGACTTCCCTGACCCGCTCGGTCCCACGATGACCGTCTTCGAACCACTTGGAATGTGTAACGTCACCTCATCGATGACATCTCGATACGTATCCGGATAACGATAGCGAACATGGTCAAATGAAATGGACGGTGCATCCGTAAACGTCACGTCTTGACGTTTCGCCTCACGCGCCTCAATCGTTTCACTCGGCTCCGTCACTTCAAACAAACGATCCGCTGCTTGCTTGCTGTCTGCAAAGTGACCGGGGAACACGGCCATCGGCGTCGTATTCTCAAACGCTGTGAGCGACATCATGATCAGCATTGCCAAGAACAACCCGTTCAGGTCTCCATTTACCACCTGATACGCACCGATGGCCAAGACGCCCCATGAGACGAGTAAGGAAGCGGCAACGACGAGCGCCGAATTGAAGAACTGATTCGTCGTGTCTTTCCGCTCTGCCTCCATGTAACGCTCACTGTGCGAATAGACAGCTTGTTTCGTGCGGTCAAGTTGGTGATGAAGTTTTAAATCCCGGTATCCGAACAGCATCTCTGTCAATTGAATCGACACATCTCCACGCAATCCACGAATCGTCTCGTCATGACGGGCACGAATTCGTGCAAATCCGAGCGGAATCAAGAATCCTGTAACGAGTACACCAAACAAAATCCATAGGCTGACCGCAAACGAGAAGAAGGTGACAAAGAAGATGGTACTCAAAAAGACGAGTACGAGAATGATCGGTGGATAAAACACGCGAAGGAAGTAGTTTTGAAGACTCTCAACGTCCCCGACGACGCGTGCGAGCAAATCGCCGCTCCGATATTTCGCAAAGATGGACGGAACGAGCGGCTCTAACTGACGATAAAACCGGACGCGCAACTCACTTAAAATCGTAAACGTCGCCCGGTGTGAGGCGAGGCGTTCCCGATAACGGCTTCCTGCCCGGATGACACCGAACAGTTTAATTAAGACAACCGGTACCATGAGTGCATACAGTGGCGGGACGAGCCCTGCCCGTGATACGAGATAGCCACTTGCCGCGAAGAGGGCGACCGCTGCAATCCCTGCCGCATATCCAAAGAAGATGGAGAGAAGAATGTCTTTCTTCTCGCGCATCATCCATTTTGTGATGGTCCAAAGCGAGTTCATCGGCTCACCCCTTTCTGAAGTGCAAACAGTTCTGCATACTCCGGGACAGCGAGTAACACTTCATGCGTCCCTTCTGCGATTCGCTTCCCATCATCCATGAACCAAATCGTGTCTGCCTCTTTGATTGTATGCAGACGATGCGCAACCGTGATTAACGTTGCACCTTTTGACAGCTCTTCAATCGAGCGTCTGACAATCCGCTCTGTTTTCAAATCGAGACCGGTCGTCGGTTCATCAAACAATAAAATACCAGGTCGCTTAAAGAAAGCACGTGCGAGTGCAAGGCGCTGCCGTTCCCCACCGGATAGTCCAAATCCACCTTCTCCGAGTTCTGTCCAGATCCCGTTCGGCAACTGGTCAATCACCTCGGATAGTCCAGCTGCCTCGGCTGCTTCGAGTAACGCACTCTCGTCAGCTACTTCACCTAAAGCAATGTTTTCGGCGAGTGTCCCGGCGAACAGATACGGGTTTTGAGAGATATACGCAATATTTCCATACCAGGCAGATTCCTCATACGTATGCAAAGGTTCGCCATCCACGAGGACGCGCCCTGATTTCACCTGCAAAAGTCCTGAGATCACGTTAAGGACAGTCGTCTTCCCGGAACCGCTCGCGCCGACTAACGCAAGGTGGGTGCCGGACGAGATGCGACCACTCAATGGCTGAAGGGAAAAGCGTCCACCAGCGTACTCAAACGATATCTCTTCAAGCTCGAGGTCCGGTGTCCGTGAACGAAGCGACTTTGTCCCCCACTGAATGCGATCATCCGGGGCGTCTAATACGTCAAAGATTCGGTCTGCTGCGCCCATACTGCCACGTCCCGTATGAAAGGCACTGCCCAGGTCTTTGATGGCCAAGTAATACTCTGGCGCCAACACAAGAATCAAGAATCCTGAGAAGAACGTCAGGTTCTCCCAAACGACCATCTGTAGCGCGACTTCCAGTGCTACAACGCCGGTGCTGAGCATGGAGATGAATTCCAACATGAGGCCAGATAAGAATGCCGTCTTTAAGACGACCATCGTCGCATCCCGAAAGTCGAGACTGCTCTTCTCAATCGCTTTCGCTTCTTGTTCGGTCCGATTGTAGAGTTTAAGTGTCGTCAAACCCTGTAAGACATCCAAAAACTTTCCGGAAAATTGATTCATCTTCTCCATCTGTTCCTCAGATTTTTTCTGTGTCGCAATCCCGATGATAATAAAGAACAAAGGGATAAACGGTGCCGTCACCATCATGATGACACCTGAAATCCAATGTTGGCTGAAGACGACAACCAAAATCAGAAGCGGGATAATCGAGGTTTGAATCACTTGTGGCCAATATTGACTGAAGTAGGCGTCAACCTCGTCAACAGCATCCATGAACACACTGACCTTCTTCCCAGATTGTCCCGTCAAAGAGGACTCGACCGGGCTCGTGGCATAGCGATCTAGTAATTGCAGACGTAACGCCCGTTTCGCTTTTTCCGATAAACTCGCTCCGATTCGTCCGGAGACGTATCCAAAAAGTGCTCGTGCCAATAGGGCGACGACGAGCCAAAGCAACGCCGGAATGATGGTTTCAAATGATTCATCTTTTAAAAAGATTCGGTCGACGATGTCGACGATTAAATACGCTTGCGCCAAAATCGATAGTCCAATCATGACCGCGGATAACACGAGTCCGATGATGTGACCTCGCTCGGCGAACGCAAGGGCTTGCAGTCGTTTCACTGCATTCATCCTTTCTCTATTCACAATCCGATTGCTTTGTGAGATTCATCACTAATTATACAATATGACACGTCTTGAAGCGAACGCTCCGCTCGTTCCGACATGCAAAAGACGCCCTCTCCTGAGTGGCGTCAATCGAAGTCTTGCTCAAAGTATTCAGGATGCCCGATTACAAGTTGGTGGTCATCCATTCGAAGCACCTCTTCTTTGCGAAGCTTCGCTAAAATCGTAGAAACCGTCTCTCGAGACGTTCCAGATAGACGAGATAGTTCCATCGCCGTGAACGGACAGCGGACACGTACCCCTTGCTCATCCGGTTCACCTAAATCTTCAATCAAAAAATGGATGGTATTGAGTACACGTTCTTTCGCGCTCGGGGTAATGATCTCTTGGACACGTCGTTCATGTAAATCTAAAATACGATTCATCTGTCCAATGATATAAAGCAGCATGTTCGACTGTGTGGATACAAACCGCTCGAATCGGTCGGTCGGGATATAGATGACGTCAATATCCGTCACCGCTTCTGCCGTATGACGGTAGTCTTCCTCCGTGAACAAACCATTGTACGGAAAGAACTGTTTGGGCTTCACGTAGTCCGCATATTGATGCGTCGCATGCTCGTTCATCCGTTCAAGTCTGATGTATCCACTCATTAAGAAATACACGCGCTCTCGCGGGTCTCCTTCCATGAATAGGAGCTGTCCTTTTCGATACGTTCGGCAATAGACGTGCGGGACGAGCTGTTCAAGCGCTCGACTCGAACAGTTCGCAAACAGTGTCAACTGCCGTAAATCATCAATCGTCCACTTATGTCGCATCTGTATCCCCTCATTTCTAGTTAAATCCCCTACCTTAAGTATAAATGGATTCAGAATGATACCGCTTTCAAAAACCGACAGTTTTCTGACATGACAAAAGGGGGTCTCCCCCCTTTTCAGTCCAACATCAGTTCTAATAGCGCGTCTTGCAAATCTCGATCGAGTTCTAACGCATGGAGGTCAAACAGCCAGGCCTCGAGACGCGTCTTCGTCGTCGCCATCTGGTACAACCGATCTTTCAAATCGTAGGCGATTTCCGCGCGATCTAATAATCGATAGAGACGGTCAAGTCGATGGGCGTTCTGTGTCACATCGACGGGGAGCGTCACCGTCTGCTCCTGCTTCAATTCACCAATCGGGATGTGTAACGTCTGCGTCTCAGCGTCATAGTCCCCTTCCCCGACAACGCCTCGAACAAGAACGGTCAATGTCCGCTTCGCCGGAACGAGGGTCAGGTCTCCTGACATCTCGATGTGTAGCGTCCGCGCTTCCCAGTCGAG
This sequence comes from Exiguobacterium sp. HVEsp1, assembly GCF_002009685.1. Classification (GTDB taxonomy): domain Bacteria; phylum Bacillota; class Bacilli; order Exiguobacteriales; family Exiguobacteriaceae; genus Exiguobacterium; species Exiguobacterium profundum. The sequence continues at coordinate 2,689,154 of NZ_KV917367.1, forward strand.
CGTGAACGTCGTTTCAAGTGAGGCACCTGTCTCATAATCCCGGCTTTCCCCGTCATCTTCGTACATCGTGAACGTGTTCGAGGCACCTGGAAAGACGAGTACTTCTAGCTCGCTCGGGTTTCCCGTCTCGTTCGCATGCGGTTGATGCGGCATGAGGGGAACGATGGCACCCGCTTTGGCGAAGACCGGTTGTCCATCGAGTCCACGGAACACACGAATCGACTTGTCGCCTTCGTAACGATGTCCTGTGAATAAGTCAAACCATTCTCCTTTTGGCAGCCAGACATTCGTTCCGGCGACGTGGAGCTTTCGGTCCATCGGCGTGACAATCGGGGACACAATGAGTTCACTGCCAAAATAAAACTGATTCGGCACTTGATAAGCCGCTTCGTCATCGGGATGTTCGATATACATCGGCAGCACGAGCGGTAACGCATTGGCATGGTTACGATAATTCATCGTGTATAGATAAGGAATGAGCTCGTGACGCAGACGTAAGAATCGCTTCATCGACTGTTCGGCTTCGATCCCGAAACGCCAAGGCTCTTTCCCGTTGAAGGTGCTGAACGTCGAGTGGAGGCGCATGATTGGACTGAACACCCCGTATGCGACCCAACGCGCGGCGAGCTCATCGTCTTTTTTCCCACGATGATGCCCTCCGATGTCGTGACTCCACCAACCGTAACCGATGTTTGTCGCTGTCGCTGTAAAATACGGCTGGAAGGCGAGCGAGGCCCACGAGATGATCGTGTCTCCTGAAAATCCGACCGGGTAACGGTGGCTCCCTGGTCCGGCGTAACGAGAGAAAATGAGCGGGCGTTTGCCGTCACGGGCGATGTCGATGGCATGATAATGATTCAGCATCCATAGCGGATCGAGTCCTTCCATCTTCGAGGTCGACCCTTGTTGCCAATCGATCCACCAAAAATCAACGCCATCCGCCTCATGTGGATGATGCATCTGCTCAAAATATGCTTGAATGAATCGTTTGTCTGAAAAATCGAATGGGATTCGGTCCCCCGATTCCGGTTCGACGCCCATGGCCTCGGCCATCGCCACGTACTGATCTTCAAACGCACGGACACCGTCCGCGGGATGCAGGTTCAACGTCACCATCATTCCCTCATCCTTTAGCCAGTTAAGGAAACGCTTCGGTTCGGGAAACAAGTTTTTGTTCCACGAATAGCCCGTCCAACCACTCCCGTACTCTTCGGGAATGTCCGTCACGTGCCAGTCCATATCGATGACACTGACCGAGAACGGGACATCTTCTGACTTGAAACGGCGCATTAACGCCTTATACTCCTTTTCGTCGTATCGCCAGTAGCGGCTCCACCAGTTCCCGAGCGCTTTACGAGGGAGCATCGGCGTCGGACCCGTCAACGTGTAAAAGTCTCGAAGTGCCTGTTTATAGTCATGACCATATCCGAAGTAGTAAATGTCATGGATCCCTTTTCGTCGCGGCTCGACGAAGCGATCATCTGTCATCAAAAACGAGGATGAATCATCTATGATCGCATACCCTTGTTTGGAGAGGATCCCTTCTTCTAACTCCGTCGCCCCGTCCACATGGTCGAGCGTCCGCGCCGTCCCTTTCAGCGTCCGCTCCGGACCGTTGAACATGTAGCGGCTATAATACGTGCTAAAGTTCCCTTTCACGTCCACGTAGAGCGTGTTCGGCGCGAACGGACCTTTCGTATAATACAAATGGACATGTTCGGTGATGATTTGGAGTTCTGTCTCATCTTCAATCACTCGGAATTGTGGAACGTCAAATTCCCGATTCCACGCCACTTGGGTGGCGCGGTCTTCAAAGACACCGTCCTCCGCATATTCCATTCGAATCAACTGACTCGTCAATACGGTGAAGCGATAACAGCTTCCTTGTACGATTGCCCCTTCTCTTGCTTTTGGTCTCATCCACGACTGGTACACATGATTTTCTTCGAATAGGCGCATACATTCGAGCGTTTCCGCTCTCCGTCACTTCCTTCCTGAAATTAGTGCAAACGTTTACACTGAATATGATAGCAATCTCATTTTTGGCATACAACCTTCCTTCCCCTTGAACCCGGGCAGAAAACAAAAAAAGTCGCAAACGCTTCACGTCTGCGACACATTCTTATTGTTGGAGTGATGGGGCCAGACGGACACGTGTGCCAGCTTCTCCGTCAATGGCGGCTACAGCCTGATCGAGCGACGTGATGATGGCGACACGGTTCGTACCGGATTCGGCAAACTGCAGCGCCGCTCTTACTTTCGGCAACATACTGCCTGGCGCGAACTGCCCTTCCGCGATATACGTCTCCATCTGTTCTTTCGACGTTTCTTGAAGTGCCATCTCGTCCGGCTTCCCAAAATTGACATACACATGTTCGACAGCCGTCAAAATGAGTAAGACGTCTGCGTTGACGAGGTCAGCCAGTTTCGCAGCCGCGAAATCTTTATCGATGACCGCCTCGATGCCGACGTATCCGTCCATTGTCTCCATGACGGGAATGCCACCGCCACCAGAAGCGACGACGATGTGCCCCGCTTCAACGAGTGTTCGAATGACGGCGTGTTCGGCGATTTTCATAGGGATTGGACTCGGCACCACACGACGATACCCACGTCCTGCATCTTCTTTGAAGACGTAACCTGTCGTCCGTTCGAGATGGAGTGCCTCTTCTTCCGTATAAAACGGACCGATCGGCTTGGTCGGATGATGAAACGCACTATCGTTCGGGTCGACAATACTTCGTGTCACGAGAGAAGCCACATGCTGTTCAAGACCACGTGCACGAAGCGCTTTGGTTAGTGCATTCTCGAACCAGTATCCAATCATCCCTTGCGTCATCGCACCACAGACATCAAGCGGCATCGCTGGTGTGGCTGGACTGTCTGATGCGGCTTGTTGCAACATCAGGTTTCCCACTTGCGGACCGTTCCCATGCGTGATGATGACCTCGACTCCTTCCGCGATGAGTGCAGCGAGAGATTCCGCCGTTGCCTCAACCGCCTGTATTTGTGCTTCGGCTGTCGCATCTTTGCCTTGTTGAATCGCATTCCCGCCTAAAGCGATGACCACTCGTTTTTTCTCCATATCCATACCCCCGATCAGATGACTGAAATATTACCCGATAGTATGCGGACGACTGCGAAAATGGCGAGTGCGGTCAACACACCGGCGACCATCCATTCCGTTTTAGTGAGTGACTTGATGCCATTTTCACGTTGCGCCTTCATGTAGAGAAGGGTTCCCGGTGCATATAAAAGTGTAGTGAGAAGTAAATAATCGATTCCAGCGGCGTAAATGAGCCATAGTCCATAAACAGAGGCGACCAATCCAATTGCTAAATCGCATGTTTTTCGTTCACCGGTACTATATCCGATTCCGTTCTTCGCCACTTTCACTTGATAAAAGGCCGAGAACACGTATGGGATCAAAATCGCACTCGAAGCGAGAGAAAAAGCAAAGTTATATGCGGCATCTGAAATCAAGAATGTGAAGAGGAAGAGCTGAATCAACCCATTCGTCAGCCAAAGGGCATTGACGGGAGCCTGATTTTGATTCTCTTTCGTGAACCATTTCGGGAAGACCCCATCTTTGGCGGCAACGAATGGAATCTCAGCTGCTAAAAGCGTCCAACCGAGCCATGCGCCAAGGACAGAGATGACGAGCCCTCCGTTGATGAGCATCGCACCCCACGGACCGACGGCCGACTCGAGCAAATATGCCATCGCGGGTTGCGAGGCGTTCGCCACGTTTTCCGGTGTCATGAGACCGAGCGACATGATGGAAATGAGCAAATAAATGACGAGTGTACCGAGCAACCCAATCACGGTTGCTTTCCCGACGTCCGAACGTTTCCGAGCACGACCAGAAAGAACGACGGCCCCTTCCACACCGATAAAGACCCAAAGCGTCACGAGCATCGTCGAAACGACTTGGTCACGCACACTTCCCCACGAGAAACCGCCTTGTCCCCAAAAATCGAAGGTGAAGTTTTCGAGATTAAAGAAGAACAAGGTAATCGTAATGAATGCAAAAATTGGGACGAGTTTGGCAATCGTCGTGACGATGTTGATCATCGACGCCTCATGGACCCCACGTAAGATGAGGGTATGCACGAGCCACAGCATAATTGATGCGCCAATGATCGACGCGATATTCTGTCCCCCTTCAAAAATCGGGAAGAAATAACCGACCGAACTGAATAGCAGTGTGGCATACGCCACATTCCCGAGCCAGGCAGACAACCAATATCCCCAGGCCGAGTTAAATCCGACGAACGACCCAAAGCCTGCCCGTGCATAGCTATATACACCACCATCGAGATCAGGACGGCGCATCGTCAGATTTTGAAAGCTGAGACCGAGCGCAATAATCCCGATCCCTGTAATCACCCACCCGATGAGAATGGCACCCGCATTCGCACCTTGCGCCAAATCGGCAGCCAAGTTAAAGGCGCCACCACCAATCATCGATCCGACGACAAGTGCCGTCAACGCTCCGAGACCTAACCGCTTGTCTTGCTTGTCAGGATGTACTCCAGCCGAACCACCTGAGTCATGCTCCAACTTCGTAGACATTCTACTCATCCCTTTCGCTTATTTTGAACCGGGAGGGGGAATCCCCTCCTCGTCAACGATCAAGCCATTCGCGTGTCTCCGTGAGCGTCGCCGCCATCACCGCCTTGATGGTATGCATCCGGTTTTCCGCCTCATCAAATACGAACGAATGACGACTGCGGAACACTTCATCGGTCACTTCCATTTCCGTCAAACCGTACTGTTCGTGAATCGCTCGACCGACTTCCGTTTCTAAGTCGTGGAAGGCAGGGAGGCAATGTAAGAACATGATGTCTGGATTGCCACTCTTTTGAAGCATGTCCATGTTCACTTGATATGGTCGCAACAGTTCAATCCGTTCTGCGAATGCCGCTTCCTCGCCCATCGATACCCAGACATCCGTGTAGACGACGTCCGCTTGATCCATCGCTTCCTCAATGCTCTCCGTCAAGGTGATCACAGCACCGGTTTCAGCAGCGACCGACTTCGCATAGTTCACGATTTCGTCAGATGGCCAGAGCGATTTCGGTGCACAGATCCGCATATCCATTCCTACTTTTGCACCACCGATCAACAGCGTGTTGCCCATGTTGTTCCGTCCGTCGCCCACGTATACGAATTTGATTCCGGCAAGTTCTCCTTTTTGTTCTTTCACCGTCAAAAAGTCAGCCAAGATTTGGGTCGGGTGATACAAGTCGGTCAAGCCGTTCCATACCGGTACGCCTGCGTCTTTCGCAAGACCTTCGACCGTCTCGTGGGCGAAGCCACGGAACTGAATGCCGTCAAACATGCGTCCAAGGACGATCGCGGTATCGCGCACCGATTCTTTCTTCCCGAACTGGATGTCATTCTTGCCTAAATATTCGGGATGCATCCCTAAATCGATGGCAGCGACCGTGAACGCACAACGCGTCCGCGTCGATGGTTTTTCAAAGAGCAAGGCAATGTTTTTACCTTCACAAATCCGATGTGGAACACCTTGTTTTTTCTGACGTTTGAATGCAGCAGACAAATCGATCAAGTAGTTGATTTCTTCACCCGAAAACTCGTTTAGCGATAAAAAATGACGACCTTTCAAATCAAAATTGAACGTTGTAGACATACTGCTTCCTCCTTATCACATTTAGATGTCTTGTCGGATAATCGGACAGCTCATGCAACGTGGACCCCCACGTCCGCGTGATAGTTCACTCGACATGATTTCAATCACTTCGACGCCTTCTTTACGAAGTAACTCATTCGAGACATAGTTTCGGTCATACGTGACCACGACACCCGGCGCGATGGCGAGCGTGTTCGATCCATCATTCCATTGTTCTCGGGCTGCCGCAATTGGATCGCCACCACCACAAGGAATCAACGTCGCCTCTTGTAAGCCGAGGACGTCTTTTAACACCTTCAACAAATCCGAGTGCTGGGCAATCTGAAGTTCACCTTCCGCGTTTAACGTGAGCTCGAAAATGTTCATCTTCCCTTCCGGTCCTTGAATGAACGGATGGATGGTGAATTTATCATGATCGACCATCGTGAAGACGGTATCAAGATGCATGAAGGCGCGTGATTTTGGAATTTCGATGGCGATGACTTTTTTGAAGCTGTCTCCATGCTTGAGTAGGTTGAGGGCGACACGCTCGATGCCTTGCGCGGTCGTCCGTTCCGAGATGCCGATGGCGACGACTTCTTTCGACAAGACGAGTTCGTCTCCCCCTTCCATCGCAAACCGATAATCACGGTCCGACCAGATGGGAACATCATGTTTCGCAAAGCGTGGGTGATAGCGCATAATGTATTGCGTGAAGAGCGATTCACGGCGACGTGCCGGTTCTTTCATGCGGTTGATGGAGAGTCCGTGACCGATTGCAGCGGCCGGGTCTCGTGTAAAGTAGAGGTTTGGCATTGGATCCAAAAAGAAGGGGTACGTGTCTTCAATCATTTCATGCAGATGTCGGCGTTTTTCTGGCTTGATCTCCGATTTCCGGATACCGGCCATCACCGTCTCTATCAACATTTCGTTATCAAAATCGAGTAAATACTCTTTTAATGTTTCGTAAGAACCGTTGATATTTGATTTGGACTCCGATAAGATATCCGCGACAAACTTTTCGCGCACACCAGGGAGTGATAACGTTTCGGCCATTAGTTTTTCGAGATAAAGGACTTCCACACCACGATTTTGAAGCGCACTCGCAAAATAATCGTGCTCTTTTTGAATGACCGGCAAATGGGGAATATCATCGAACAAGAGGCGCTCTAAATATTCTGGAGTAAGGTTCTCTAACTCCCGACCCGGTCGCTTCAGTAATACCGTTTTTAATTCTCCAATTTCTGAATACACATGAATCGGATGTTTCAGCGTCGTATCTTGTGAAATCGGTTGATTCGTCATTGAGATCATCTCGCTTCCTCCTTGTGATTCGGGTGTGTGACTACCCTTACCTTATCACTTTACCAAATTTGCGAATGTCTAATCCGACAGTTCACCTGTTGCCGATTCCGCATTGATATGAATAAATGTTCACTCATGTGAATGAACAAACAATGCTCTAGAAATCAGGACGATGGCAAAGGGAAATAAGATGTATGGCTGATGTATAGTATCGCCCTAAAAAATGTAGAAAACTTTTTTTATTCACCGTAAATGAAATTGAAAACGTGAGAGATCAGGATGTGAGCATATGAAAATTGAAGAAACGGAATACAACGAACATGAAGCAGCGCTTCGTACATTGATTCAAAAGGGAGACCCGGTCGATTTTCAAGATCTCTTTCTCTCCCTTCACCCGGGTGAACAGGCGGATCATTTTATCGAACTAAATCAACATGAGCGGTCGTTCGTGTATCGAACCATCTCCCCTGAGGTATTCACCGATCTATTTGAAAAGCTGACGTTAGAGGAACAATGTACATTTATCCAAGAAACACCTCAGTCGTATGCCGTCCGAATCTTGAATGAAATGTATTCGGACAACGCGGCCGACTTGATGCGGGAACTACCCGATGCGTTCATGGACACGCTATTCGAGCAGATGGATGATATTGAGGAACAAGAAGTCAAAGATTTGATGCAGTATCCGGAAGAAACGGCCGGATCGCTCATGACAACTGAGTTTGTCGTCCTTCAAGCTGATAAGACGGTTGGACTGACCCTTGAAGAGTTGCGTGAACTCGGACCAGATGCCGAAACGATTTATTACTTATATGTGGTCGACCAAGCGCACCAACTGGTTGGTGTTGTCTCCTTACGTGATTTAATTGTCGCACCGCTCGAGGCGAAAATTGAAGACATCATGGGGTTCCGCGTCATTTCGGCAAACGTCATGACCGACCAGGAAGACTTGGCCAGGATTGTCCAGAAGTACGATTTGTTGGCCCTTCCCGTTATCGATGATCAGCAAAAGCTACTTGGCATCATCACGGTCGATGATATATTAGATGTCATCGAGCGCGAAACGACAGAAGACTTTGAAGAACTCTCCGCGACGAAAGGTTCGTCTGATATCAACATGAGTCCGCTTGAAGCAGCGAAAAAACGTGCCCCTTGGATTGTCAGCCTCATGTTTCTCGGCATGATTACAGCTTCGACGATTGGCGGTTTCGAAGACACCCTCGAAACGATTGTGCTTCTCGCTGTCTTCATGCCACTTGTCATGGGCTCTGCCGGGAACGCAGCCACGCAATCACTCGTCGTCGCTGTGCGCTCAATTGCACTCGGGACCATCAATCGAAAGAACGTTATGAAGATGATTCGACGCGAACTCGGAACCGGCATCATCTTAGGGATTGCGTGTATGATTGTCATCTTTGGCGTCATCACGCTGCTGTATGACAACATGCTGATCGGTTTCATTGTCGGAGTTTCCATCTTTGCCGCACTCAGTGTCGCCACAATGATCGGCACGGTTGTCCCGCTTCTCATCAATCGCCTGAAGTTAGACCCGGCTGTCGCTTCCGGACCGTTCATCACGACATTGATGGACAACCTAGGGCTCATCATCTACTTCACGGTTGCGACGTCTATGCTTCAGTTTTTTTGACATTCGAAAGAACATTCGATTATAAAAAGCGGTGCTGATTTTGTCAGCACCGCTTTTACTCGCTATGTTGTTGAGATTCCTCTAACAAACGCTCTTCATTTTCATTGAAAGCCTCGATTTCCTCATCCGTCATCACTTCGTTTCTTTCTTCCACATAAGGATTGTCTTTCAATGATGTCTCTAGTTTGCTCAAGTCAGCACTGAGCCCGCTTTCTTGATAAAGGTTAGGTTTTCCTACCGAAGTCAGTGTCCCTGTCCGATTCACTTTGAAATGTCCCAGTTGTAGACCGACAATCCGATATGCATTCTCCATCACGGGTCCTTCATATCTTTGTAAATACAGCAAAACGGTCTCGTCTCGTTTGACGAGCGGGTCTTCTTCCATATCATTTTGTAAAAGGGTGATCGTATCGGCTGACTTCAGTTGACCATTCACGTCTCGATAGACACGCTGCACTTGAATGTGTGATTCAAAGAATGTGACCGATTGATGTGTAAACGGTTTAGGAGCACTTCTCACTTTGCCGACGATGACAATCGGCGAGCTTGTAGCTAAATCGTCTATGTGTCGGAAGCTTTCGGTCACAGCCAAATCACTCGTGTTTTCTTCTTTCAGCATTTCGCTAAACATGATATAACCTGCTATCACTACAACAGATAACATTCCAATCATCCACTTCTTCACGAGGTCCCTCCCATCGGTCCATCCATCCTCATCGATTTTCTACTCTCGTACGACAAGTACGCAATCGTCCCCACGTTCATGGTTTCTGTATGATTCGATCAAAACAATAGGACTACCTTCTTATAATTTAGGGTATTTCCTACAAATACATATAAAACATAAGTAAGGAATGAGGGGATTTCATGACATTTCAACAAGTACTCTACATACTCGTGACCGGTGCCCTGTTCATGGCGCTCGTCGCTTACGTCTCGTATCGCATGACGAAAGGAAAAGTCGAAAGCGCCGACGATTACTTCTTGGCCGGTCGCGGTCTAACAGGCGTCTTCATCGCGGGATCGCTCCTGTTGACCAACTTGTCAGCGGAACAATTGATTGGCTTGAATGGCCAATCGTTCGCCGGCAACATGTCGGCCATGGCTTGGGAAGTGACGGCCGGTATCGCCGCCATCATCATGGCGCTCTTTTTGTTGCCACGCTTTCTTGGCATCGGGATTTCGACTATTCCTGAATTTTTAAGTCAACGCTATGACGAGGACGTTCGTCGATTGACCGTCCTGTTATTTCTACTCGGCTATATGTGCGTCACGATTCCATCTATGCTGTACTCAGGTGGATTAGCCGTCCTGCAACTGTTCGATGTGCCGGCCCTTCTCGGCATTAGCTTTGAGCAGTCCCTTTGGCTCGTCGTTTGGTTCATTGGGATTATCGGGGCGATTTATACCATCTTCGGAGGTCTTCGTGCCGTTGCCGTATCGGACACGTTGAACGGGATCGGACTCATCATTATTGGATTCCTCGTTCCGACACTAGGCTTTCTCGCACTAGGGGACGGGAATTTATTGGACGGGATGAAGACGATTGCGACGACGAATCCCGAAAAGTTGAACGCCATCGGTTCCGCTAACGACTCGGTCCCGTTTCTCTCCATTTTCACCGGAATGATTTTTGCGAACTTGTTCTATTGGGCACTGAATCAATACGTGATTCAACGGGCCCTCGGTGCAAAAAACTTAGCGGAAGGACAAAAAGGCGTTCTCTTTACCGGCTACTTGAAATTACTCGTTCCAATCTTCATGTTGTTACCTGGCGTCATCGCGTTTCACTTGTACGGGTCGAACGTCGAGAAGGCAGACCTCGCTTATCCGAGTTTGATTGCCGAGCTGTTACCGATGTGGCTCATGGGCTTTTTCCTCGCCGTCTTGCTCGGTGCCGTATTCAGCTCGTTCAACTCGCTCTTGAATAGTATCGCGACGCTCTTCGTACTCGACATTTACAAACCGAAGTTTAAACCGGATGCTTCTGACCAAGATTTGATTCGCGTCAGCAAATGGTTCGGGACGTTCGTTGCACTCGTCTCGTTCTTTGTCGCCCCGAATCTTATGTATGCGCCAGATGGCTTGTGGGACTTGATTCGTCGCTTCACCGGTTTCTTCAACATCCCGATTCTCGTCATCGTTTTAATCGGGATGCTTGTTAAACGTGTGCCGCCAATCGCCGCGAAGACCGTCGTCTTTTTCCACGTCATCGCCTACTATTTCCTCGTGTGGGGAACGAAACAATGGTTCGACGTCGAAATCGGCATCAACTTTATCCATATTTACGGAATCCTCTTCGTCATCGAAACGGGAATCATGCTCGTATTTGCGCGTGTACGACCGATGCTGCAAGCAAATCCGATTCAAATCGAACTCGGACGAGTCAAACCGTGGCGGCATGCCCTTTCGACATCGATTTTGCTCGTCGCTTCGATGATTTTCGTTTACCTTGTCTTCTCACCGATCGGACTCGCTTATGCGAACGGCATCGTCTCCAAATGGTTTGTTCCAGTGACAACGGGACTTGTCGTCGTCACGTCCGTGCTCATGTGGGCATCTTATCGCTACGGCATTTCTCGTTATGAACGCTATCTAAACAATTTAGGTGAAGACTCGTCTGACGTAGAAGAAGTAAGCAGCTAAACCAATAGACCTCCTTGAACTTACGCGTCAAGGAGGTCTATTTTTTGTTGTCGCTTTCGTTCATACATGACATCGTCCGCACGTTGCCAAAGCGCCTCAATCGTTTCCGGACAAGATGCCCATGCCAACCCGATGGCAACGGAAATCCCTTCTTGTAGACAAGCCGCTTCAATTTGACGAACCATTCGTTCACATGCGTCTTTAGGCATCATTTCTAGAAACAAGACGAACTCATCTCCTCCTAAACGATAGACGGATGATTCGATGTCTTGAAGGATTGTACCGACTCGTTTCAATAAACAGTCACCAGCTGAATGCCCTTCTTCGTCATTCACGACTTTCAAATCGTTCACATCCAGCACGATGATTCCGACGTCACACGCATTTCTTGCTTGAGCAATCGTGTCTTCAAACGCCCGACGATTGAAGACACCGGTCAAGCTATCGTGGCGACTTTCATACATGAGACGTTCACGCTCGGTCATGGCTGCTTCGATGTTCCGAATCACACCTTGAACCGCTACGATTTCATCATTCTGATAGATCGGCGTGGTGTATTCCTCGAACCATACATAAGTGCCGTCATTCGTGCGCCATCGCTGAAGAATCGCTTCTTCATAGTTGACGCGTCCCGCCACTTTATCGAGCAGGAGACGTCGATCATCCGGATGGATTCTCCGAAAACAATCTTGTGCATCTGAATAACTTCGCATCACCGTTCCTTCTCCGAGATATAAGTCTAAAGAAGGACTGATGTATCGGAAACGCCAAGTCGGTTTCGTTTCAAAAATATAAATGACATCTTTCGTTTGATTCCCGAAATGCATAAACGAAAGAGACTGTGCATGTGGCTGTGGACGTTTGGATAGCCACAAGGCAATCAAAAATCCAACGAGTACCCCCCAGAAGAATAACGTCATTGAATCCACTTCCTCTCTGTTCGCCCATATCGTACCACGTTCGAGGTCAGACACCTGTCTCAATTCCTGTTATTTGGTAAATGTTTTTTTGAAAATTGAGTAAATTTTAGAGAGATTGTGATGGACATGATATAGTCGACTTATTGAATCACTCAATACATGGAGGTTTCTCATGCCACATTTCACACATCCATCGATTGACGAGACATTTTCGGGTGTCTATTTGCTCACCAATCGAAACGGATCAATCCACCAGTCTTACGGCTATGCGAATCGCTCAGAACAGATTCAACATGACGTGACGACACGGTTCGGGATCGCGTCCGGTTGCAAACTGTTTACAGCAATCGCGATTTGCCAGTTAGTCGAGCAAGGGAAACTATCCTTTTCCACCTCGCTTGACTCATTTCAAACATTTGCCTTACCTCATCTGTCACCAAACGTCACCGTACATCAGTTGTTGACGCACACATCAGGAATCCCTGACTATTTTGATGAATCCGTCTCTGATGACTTTGAAGCGCTATGGCGTGATATCCCGATGTATCGGCTTCAACAGTTACGTGATTTTTTACCGTTGTTTCAACAAAAATCTATGAAAGACGAACCGGGTTCTCGATTCTCCTACAATAATGCAGGATATATTCTGTTAGGGTTGATTGTAGAAGATGTGACCGGGCAATCTTTCACCGACTATGTCGAACAATCGATTTTTCATCCTGCTGGTATGATTGATTCTGGATACTTTTCACTCGATGCCTTGCCTTCTAGAACAGCACTCGGTTATATTGACCACTCGGACGGCACATGGCGTACAAACCAATATGCGATTCCAATCAAAGGAGGAGCAGATGGTGGCGCGTATGTGACCGCTCAAGACATGACTAAATTTTGGAAATCGCTGTTTTCACATCAGCTTCTTGATACCGCTTCTACGTCGCTTCTTTTGACACCACACGTGACGGTTAATGACCGCGGCGGGAGTTATGGATACGGACTTTGGATTCAACATCACGCATCGAGAGATGTCTATAAATATCACGTGATGGGCTATGACCCTGGTGTCAGTTTCCATTCTGGTTACTATCCAGAAATCGATACCATCTCGGTCATTTGTTCAAATCAATCAGATGGGGCGTTCGACGTCATGAAACAGATTGAAATGCAGATTGGAGAACGGATTGAATGAACATTCGTACTTATATGGAATCAGACTTTGACTCGATTCAACAACTTAATCGCGATGAAGGTTGGAGCCAATTGGTAGAACGTGACGCGTTGACCCGTGAGGCATGGCGTCAATCAAACGTCACCTATGTGATGGAGTCTGAAAATGGAAAGATTGTCGCTTATTTGCGCGGATTGACTGATACGACAGTCAGTTTGTATGTTTGTGAACTGTTGGTCGCTTCTACATATCGTAGACGTGGTCTTGGCGAACAGTTACTCCAACACGTCCATACACTTTATCCAGACACACGGCTTGAGATGCTCGCAAGTCAAAATTCCCACACATATTACGAGAAATTACGGTTTCGTCCGTTCTACGGTTTTCGGAAAACGATTCACGAATAGGAGGAATGTATATGAAACTTGCTCTCATCACAGGCGCATCGCGTGGTCTCGGCCGTTCCATCGCTCAGGAACTACAAGCTAGAGATTACGAGGTGGTCGGGCTCTCTCGCTCACAGGCGGAAGACGTTACGTATCAGCAACGATCAGTCGACCTATCAAACGTTTCGGGGATTGATGCAGTCATTCGGGAGATCACACCGTTTCTAGAGCGGGCTGATTCGGTTTTGCTCGTTCAAAATGCAGCATGGATTGAACCGATTCATCGTGTCGGACAATTAGATGGTGAGAAAGTGACCGCTCATGTCCACGCCAACCTGCTTGCGCCGATGCTATTGGCGAATGCGGTCCTCGCTTTCAACAAGCCGACCGATTTGATTCATGTGACCTCTGGCGCTGCTAAGCGTCCGATCTCAGGTTGGAGCGCATATTGTGGCACGAAAGCAGGACTCGATCATTTCACAGAGACACTTGCACTAGAGCTAGAAGGAACCTCACATCGTGCAGCTCTATTCAATCCAGGTGTGATGGATACGTCGATGCAGGCGGAGATTCGTTCTTCTTCGAAAGAGGCGTTCGCTGACCTTGAACAATTCCGTTCATACGAAACAGAAGGACGACTCCGCTCTCCTGAAACGGTTGCTCGTGTATTTGCTGAACAGTTAATTGACCGCCCCCTAGAAAATGGCAAGACCTATTCGATTTACGACTTGATTAAATAATTTACCAGGTCAAAAAAAGAAACACCCTTCTCTCGTCAAACCGTCTACACTACATGCATAGATACGTGAAAGGGTGAATTTTATGAAAACCATTGCTGGAGGATTACTGCTATTTGGACTGTTCAGCCTCACCATGTCATTCACAATGATTGGAGATACCGCCGTCGTCGGGGCGATGGTGAGTGGTGTCTCAATTTTATGTAGTGTCGGCTTATTATTTGGAGCGACTGAACTCAGTCGGATTCGTCACGACCTGCTCCACGACAAAAAAACGTCTCTCCCATCTGAATGAGGGAAAGACGTTTTTGATTCAATCTTTTTCGTATTCATCTAATAGATCATCAACATCGTATTCTTCGAAGTCGTCTTCATCAATAAAGATATCGCGATCGTTCACGACATGAATCGGACCATTGGCCACATCGATTCGAATCGTCCACGCCCAAGGAATGCGTAACCGGTTATAGACACCTGTCCAGAACTCCATTGACTCTTGCTCATACTGTTCAAATTCTGTCAGAAGTTCTTTGAACGACACGCCTGTTAACTGGAAGTTTGAATCTTGGAGCCGTTGAAGCGCATGATGCTTCGCTTCTAATTCGGCCGCTCGAACCATTTCCTCAGCTGTCGCCATCTCCAGGATCGTCCCGTCCGGTGGGAGAATATCGTATACGTTGAACAATTCGCCTTCTTCTACTTCTACATCGTCAAACTCATAGTCATCGTGCCGCATACTACATTCCTCCTTACGCAATTTGAATCCCCTCTATTGTACCACTCTCTACCCGTTTCCCCCTAAAGATTCGTGCATATATTTCATTTTGTGAGGGAAAGACTGTTAGAGTGAAGACATCCATAGGAAAAGAGGTTAAGCAGATGAATGAATCATTCCAAGCACTCGTGCTCGACCAGCACGAGGAACGCCTTCATGCCGAAGTAAAAGAAGTACAAGCCGATGTCCTTCCGAAAGAAGAGGACGGAAATGTGTTAGTGGAAGTTCACTACTCTGCGTTGAACTATAAAGACGCGCTCGGATTAACGACTTCTGGTAAAATCGTCAATCGCTATCCGTTCATTCCGGGATGCGAATTCGTTGGAACTGTCGTCGAATCAGACCACCTCGACATCAAAGTTGGCGACGAGGTAATCGCCACTGGTTTCGGGATTGGGGAACGGCACTTCGGTGGATTTAGCCAGTATGCGCAAGTACCGGGGAAATGGCTCGTGAAGTTACCGAAAGGAATGAGCATGCGAGATGCAATCGCCATCGGAACACCAGGACTTACCGCCATGCTTTCCGTTGATGCACTCGAACACGCAGGTGTGCGTCCGGGTGAAGAAGTACTTGTCACAGGCGCGACAGGTGGTGTCGGAAGCTTCGCGATTACGTTGCTTCGTCGTCTCGGCTACCATGTCGTCGCCTCCACCGGCAAAACAGATTCACCATACTTACGCTCACTCGGTGTCGAGACGATCATCGATCGAAGCGAATTAGAAGGCCCTGCCCATCCCCTCGCCAAGCAACGTTTCGATGCCGCTATCGATTCGGTCGGTGGAAATACACTCGCCAACATCTTGAGCCAGATACGATATGAAGGTGCTGTCGCCGCATGCGGTCTCGTCGGAGGCGCAGAGTTGCCAACGAGCGTCTATCCGTTTATTTTACGCGGCGTGAAGCTCATCGGCATCGATTCGGTCATGCAACCCATGACGCGTCGTACGAACGCATGGGAACGTCTCGAAGAACTCATCGATCCGAAAGTTCTCAATGAGATGATCCATGAGATTCCGTTACACGACGTCCCTCGCCACGCCGAAGCGATGATGCGTGGTGAATTGAGTGGTCGCACCGTCGTCCGTCTTCGCTAAGTCCATCAAAAGAGGCTGAATCATTCACGATTCAGCCTCTTTCCTCTCTATTCTCCATGGTGTGGAATCAGATAGTGAATCCGGCAGGTGCGTCTTTCACGACGACGAGTACTTTGCCTTGATCTAACTTCTCTTCGAGACGCTCTGCCTCCTCTTTTGTGAAGCCGAGCTCTTGAAAATCGGCTCGCAGTTCGTCTCCTTTTTTGCGGAACACATTTTTGGCGGCTGTCCCCAAACCGACGTCACTTGCTGAAACGGTGTTCGCATCGGCATTATCCGCGACACGTTTGCTCCGGTCATCGTCATGTGTGATGACGTAGATGTTGGACTCATCAATCCCATTTGTTTTCATCGATTGAACGGCGGTGACGACTTCTTCATCATTTGTAAATTCTTTGTACAAAACTGACATGTCTATTCTCCTCCTTCAATTCTACTACATTACTAGGTATTACCTTCCTTCACATTCTTCACACATTAAAAAACGATGACAAACGTCATCGTTTTGTTAAACGGCGGGCTCTTGGCCTTTTCGTTTTTTCAATTCTTCCAATAAAATGTTTGATTCATTAAATGGAATCGACTGTCGACCGATTCGTTCAATGTGGTCATGTCCTTTTCCGACAACCACGACACGCTTTCCTTCTAACGCTTGCGTGGCCGCATGTCGAAGGGCCTCTTCCCTTGCTTCAAACGTCACATACTTCACATCCGGTTGGATACCTTTTACTAAATCACGAATGATTTGTTTTGGGTCTTCCATGCGGACATCATGTACGGTGACAATCACCTCATTCGAATAGCGACTTGCGATACGTCCCATATCTTGACGTTTCGTAGGATCACGGTCTCCTGCCGCACTTAACACGACGACAAGTGCACGGTTATCTTGTTGCAATGTAGACAAACATTTCTCTAGCCCGTCTGGTGTGTGGGCATAGTCGATATAAATCTCAGCATCCTCTGTAGCTAAACGCTCCAACCGCCCTTTTGGCAAGGTGAGTCCTGGAACATTTGAAACAATGGTCCGTAGCGCCATATCGGAAGTCGACACAAGTCCGATTGCCGCTGCTAAGTTCGCCGCATTGAACGCCCCCATGAACCGAACGGGCACTTCGAGCTTGAACTCCTTCATCCTGACGAGTACCGTCTCTTCACGCCAAATCACTTGGATGTCGGCTTCGATTTCCTCTTTTGTACTATACATAATGGCTTGACGTGTCGGCGCAAACTCAGCCATGACATGACTAGCCGGATCTTCCGCATTTAACACAATCGCCTCACCGTTCGTCACTTCCACCTGTTCAAACAATCGCGCTTTTGCCCGGGCATACTCATCCATCGAACGATGGTAGTCCAAATGATCATGCGTCAAATTCGTAAACGCGGCCGCATGAAAGTGGATGCCCGCTACGCGACCTTCCATCAAGGCATGCGATGATACCTCGAGTACGCAATCCGTGACGCCTGCATCGACCATCTCTGCTAAGATGCGATGTAAGACGACGGCTTCTGGTGTCGTATTGGCTGTCTCAACCGTTTGATTATGAAAACGCGCGCCAATCGTACTAACGATTCCGACACGACGTCCTGAAAGACGCAACAAATCATAAGTCAGTGTCGCCGTCGTAGTTTTTCCATTCGTCCCTGTCACACCGTATATACGCATCCGATGAGAGGGGTGGTCATAAAATACACTCGCAACCGCTCCTGCCGTCTGTTTCGTATCGGCAACAACCACATTCGGTACATCGAGATCGAGTGGATACTCTGAGATGACCGCACTCGCACCGTTGGCGACGGCGTCTTCTGCGAACTTATGACCGTCAACCGTATAGCCGCGAATGCAAATAAAGACATTCCCTGAACTGACCTTCCTGGAATCGGTTTCGACTCCGGTCACCCATGGATCAAAAATGTCATCCATCTCATTTTGTAAAATGGCGGATAAACGTTTCGTTCTCATGCTGTGTACGTCCTTTCTCATGGGTGTCGCTAGGTTCATAAAACCTTATCGTCATGTTACTAGATTTTAACGGCAATTGAGATGACAAATATATTACTTCCCGTTTTCAAAGGAAAGCAATCACTTCACAAAAAAAACCTAGACGTTTCACTCACGTATTAGGTTCCTCCATTTTGAATGCTAAATTGTGTTTTAGTAGCTCCGCCTCAAGGACAAAAAGGGCATTCGGTCCGATTCCATGCCAACTCGCAACCTCACGGCGTGTATAGGGACACAATTCATGCAGAGACTCGATTCCTTTAGCGACTAGTGCCCTTTTAGCTGGAGCTGCTAACGTTGGTAAGGCAATCATCCAATCTCCGCCTTTCGCTTTCTAAATCGTCCGTTGATGGGAAGACAGGCAAGAACTTGCTCGATTCGAAACGTTCGTCTCGCTTGTTTATTCAAATCCCATGCCACCACGTACTCCCCTTGCACTTTAATCAGTTTGACCCGCCGCTCTGAAAATGTCCCATGTCGATCGACATACACCATTTCTGTGACTTGTCCCGAACGCATCCATCGTAACAATTCTTCTCTCATCCTGTTTTCCCTCCTTTGTCTTCATTATACAGAACATTTGTTCTTATTTCTATTGATAAGCTGTTCGCTGATTCAAATTTCGATTATGATAAAGGAAATCAAATGAGAGAGGAAAAAACCGATGACTTATGTATTATTACTGATCTTGGCTGCCTTTTTATTCGGGGCAATGATTTTCGCTGCACTGGCGTTACCAAACCTTCGCAACATTTTATTCAATCGTGGCAGTTTGTTTAATCAACAGAGCGAAACCGTCACTTGTCCGAAGTGTAAAACATCATTCAAACGTGCGCCGGGAGACGCACAGACTTGCCCGAATTGTTATCACACGTTTTGAATCGTTGAGGGGCATGCATATTCGACTGCAATTCTTCATATTCCTTGGTTTAAATGGGAGCAAATGAGTGAAAGAACAGAGAGGATGCTTTATCTGAGTAAAGTTCCTGATTCTTTTATCGTTGAAACCTTCATTCCATACGAAAGAAGTTGCATATGCCTCCTACACTCGATGAACACCTGGTCGATCAAGTTCGTCTTAAAAATCGCCAAGCCTTAGAACATTTATACTCACGCTATGAAAAACTACTTTATCGATATGCGCTTCATCTGAATGACCATCCTGCAACTGCAGAGGCGGCCTTGACCGATTTATTTTGTCGGATTTGGCAACAACGTCTTCACTTCAATCCACATTCCGAAACGATTCGTGCGACCCTCATCCGTTCATTAGAGGAAATCATGCACTATATGAAAGAGGACAAATCAGATTCCAATACTTCTAAAATCCCTTCTGCATAAGGTTTTGTTGTCATCTCCGGATACATCTGTTTTGCCTGTTCGGTCGCATTACCCACTAAATAGCCTTTCCCTACATGCGCTAACATCCCAAGGTCATTCCCACTGTCGCCGAACGCATATGTTTCTTTGCGTAAGAAGGAAGCAGTGGTGCATACATATCGAACACTCGATTCTTTCCCGGCATGCATTGGATAAAAATCAATATCCCATGCATCCATCGGATCACCCGCTTGCGGATTGCATTGGCTGATGTTGACAGCAATCCCTTCTTGATCAGCTAGCATGCGAAGCGTTTCGCTCCAAGACCCGATTTGGTCACGGATGTAATAGCTACGGATCCAAGGACTCGTCCCAAAACCCGGTTGCGCTTCTAGTTCAATCCGCATCTGTTCAATCTGTGACGCAACACGTTCCACACGAGATATAAAATCACTCGGGAATAACGCTTGATAGGATTCTTCTAAAGAAAACGTTCCGTCTACGTCAATATGATACAATTCCGTACCTAAACTTGAAGCGATACGGTGAGGCCAAAAGCGAAGGTTTGCCTGTTCAACTTTTTCACGTAGCGATTTGAGTGAACTACCTGTCACCCACATCGTTGACAATCGATGGGAATATTGTTCCAAAAAATCTTCGAGCCGTCGAACGGATGCCAATTGATCTGGTGTGCATGCATGAGGAAAGTAGGTTTCATCAAAGTCAAAGCATACGAGGGTGTGTCCTTCATTCGTAAATCGTTTCATGATCTCGTCTCCTTATCGTTTTCTCTTTCTCCTATAGTACAATGAAACAAAGGAGGCATCTTATGATTTCACGACTCGCTCAGACCTATTGCCAATTGAGTAGCTTGTTTACCGGATTCCTTATTGTCTTTTCTTTTCTTTTTGGCATTCGCACATACTTCTTTTGGGCGACGGTGAGCGCTCCCTTAACCGCAATCGGATTGATGCTGATGACGGCGATTGGGCTAAGTGTCATCACCTACCTTCTTTCAGAGAAATTAAGATTATTCATTTATTCGAAGCTTCCGGATCAAGCAGTGACATGTTCAATAAATAGTCACACAAAATAGGCATCCATTTTTCGATTTTATACGTTAGATCAATACAAGGGACATCCCTTCTGCGCAAAGGAGTATGTTATGACTGACTTAGAGTTATATGAGCGTGTCAGGCAAAAGGACAAAGAGGCGCTCGAAATATTGTATGATCGGTATGAACGAATTTTGTACGCGTTTGTCTTACAGCTGACAAAGGATCGTGATTTGGCCGAAGAAGCCATGCAAGAAGTATTCATCAAGCTCTGGCGTGGCGGAGGCGTTTACGATGAGTCAAAAGGAAAATTTCGTTCTTGGCTCTTCACAATGAGCCGTCATGTGGCCATTGATTTAATTCGGAAGCGTAAACCGGATTTACAATTAGATGAATCTTACGCTGAGGCCATCCCTTCCGACTCACCGTCCGTCGAGAAAGAAGTCGAGTGGCAAGAAGAGCGCGCCCAAATCGAGACAGCCATGGCCACATTACCAGCCGAACAACAGCAGGTCGTTCGACTCATGTATTTTCAAGGATTGAGCCAGCAAAAAATTGCTGATGCATGCGGCATCCCGCTCGGAACGGTAAAAGGAAGGATTCGACTGGCGCTAAGGCAACTGAGGAAACAGTTATCCCATGAATTCATCGGAAAGGAGGTAGAACAATGAACGCATGCGACCAATTGATTGACTACTTCAACCAACATTTAACGGAAGAAGAACGAATGAAATTTGAACAACATCTGACAACGTGTACTGACTGTCAAGAAGAGCTCGAACAACTTGAAGCTCTTGTCGGTGGCGTCGCGTTCTTGTCTACTCCGACTGAGCCACCCCGAGGCATGAAAGCACGTGTCCTCGATCGTGTATTCGAAGAAGAAGACAATGAACCCGTCATAACAACCGACACTTCTGCATCAGTTCCACCGGCGACACCGTTCAAACAGAAGAAGAAACGGAACGTACCGGTCTGGGGAATGGTCGCTTTAGCAGCGGCACTCCTCCTCTCCTTAATCGGGAATGGATATTTGCTTACCAATCAGCCTGATGCCCCTGCCATCGCGTTAACCGAAACGATTCCACTCGACGGCGAATCGGAAGGGACCGCTTACCTTGCAGAGCAGGACGGTGCGACACAACTGATCGTCCAAACGAATGGTCTAGCCTCACTCGATGCCAATGAGGTATATCAAGTATGGCTATTAAAAGATGGTGCCCCAATTCCGACCGGCGCTTTTGTCACCGATGACAAAGGGAACGGGACGGTTATCTACACACTCGACTCAGATGAAGTCGACGTCGACTGGGATACCGTCGCCGTCACAAAAGAACCGAATCGTGGCAATGAAACGCCACAAGGTGAAATCGTCTTAAGTGCTAGTCTTTAATTCTTGAACCGGACACATCCGCTGTCCGGTTTTTTGTTATGATGAACCAAAGGAGTGAATGGGATGCAAAAACCAAAAATCGGTATTGTCGGACTTGGAAATATCGCTCAAAAAGCGTATTTACCCATCCTTTCGATTCATCCCCGAATCGAGGTAGTCGGTGCCTTTTCCCCGAACACATCTAAGCGAGACATGATTTGCCAAACGTATCGAATGACCTCTTTCGACACGTTGAATGAACTCGCCTCATCCATCGATGCAGCGTTCGTACATAGTTCAACGGAAACTCATTATGACATCGTATCGTATTTATTAGAACACGGCGTCGATGTTTATGTTGATAAGCCCCTCGCCGCAACAATCGAGGAAGCGGAGCAGCTCGTCATTCAAGCCGAACGTCTTGGGCGTAAATTGATGGTCGGGTTCAATCGACGTTTCGCTCCGATGTATATGCGTCTACAAAACGAGTCCTCTGCTCACATGATTGATGTGGTAAAACATCGCGAGAATGACGTCGGCCCTAAGGATGCGACCTTCACCTTACTCGATGATTACTTACATGTCATTGATACGCTACGTTTCCTCGCTGGTAATGAGCTCATACTCGTCTCGGGTCACGTAGAAGTCAATGACAAGCATGAGCTTCGATTCGCCCGCCACGTGTGGCAAGATGAGCACGGAATGCACACGACATCGATGCACCGTTCAGCAGGAGTGAACCATGAGCACGTCTCGATCGTACGGGATGGGGAACGATTGTCCATCGAAGAGATGGTCACGCTACATCGTTTCAAGCAAGGTCGGCATGAAGTCGAAACGTTCAGTTCATGGGACACGACACTCGTGCAACGTGGTTTCCAAGGCGCGATTGACCACTTCATTTCCGCACTCATCGATGATACAGCGATTTCAACAGACGGTCGTGTTGCCCTTGAGACACAACGACTTGTCACAAATCTAATCAAGTAAAGGATGGCTATATATGGATTTCTTTTTCTACATCATGGTTATGGTGATTGTCGTCTCGTCAGTCGGTGCCAATACGATTATCAAAACGAGAGAAGCGCGTGTCGAAGAACGACGATTGAAGATCGAAGAAGAGAAACTCGCGATCCAACGGCTTGAACTCGAGATGAAGCGCGAACAAGACAAACTCGACCATCATGGATTTTAATCAAAAGCGGTCACCCTCCAAAATGAGGGCGACCGCTTTGCCATTACAGATGACGGTTTGAACTTAGCAGTTGTTGTCTTCGTTCCACGAGCGTCGACCACGTCACAGCCGTCATGATACAACCGGCACCGATAAAGAAGTTAATATGGAGCGTTTCGTTCAAAACGAGCCACCCGAGTGTCCCGCCAACCAAGGGTTGAAAGAAGAAAAAGAGTGACCCGACACTCGCATCCATCAACTCGAGTCCTTTGTTCCAGAAGAAAAACGCTCCTGCCGTCGATACGACACCGATATAGAGAACACTAAGCCAAAGGACGCCATTTAACTTTGGCCACCCTGATTGCATGACCTCCACACTCATCAAAGGCGTCATCAATAACCATGCGACTCCGATCGAAAATGTCGTGAGCGTCAAGGTCGACAACGACTGTGTCCCGATTTTCACATAAATCGACATGAGTGCCCACGTCACGGCAGCTAGAACAAGTATGAAACTGCCTACTCGATACGTCCCTTCCCCTTCCCAACCGACGACGATGAGAACACCGACCGTTGCCAGCCCAAGCGCTCCAATCTTGACAGGAGTCAGTCGTTCTTTCAATAAGATTCGGGCAAATAAGACCATGAAAGCTGGTGTAGCTGCGGTCACAAGGGAGCCAGTATGTGCATCCGATAGCTTCGTTCCAATAAATTGAAACGAAATCGAAGCGACGTATCCGATGACACCGACAAGTCCGATCCATTTCCAATCTGCCCTTCGAATCGATTCCCGTCCAAACCGAAACCAAACGACGAATAAGACCATAAATGCAACAGCGTATCGTAACCAGACGAACGTGAACGGTTCAATATATGCGAGTGCATATTTACTGACCACATACATTCCTCCCCATATACTCGCCGCAAGGGTCAAACTGAGTGCTCCTAGCCATTCTTTCCTCATTTTCTCGCCTCCTCAATGGCGACTATATACGACGCCTTCGCTTCGATTTCCTCTATTTTCATTGTCAGGTAGATGAAAAACGCTTACAATCAAGATATAGATGAATGAAAGGAGGGAGAAAGGTGAAATTTGTCGGACGTACGCATTGGACAACTGAACATTTGTACATTTTGCGTGCGATTTTTCACGATGTCGCTTAATCAAGGGACCCGTCTGTCCTTTTTTAGACATTGCTGAATATACGACAAAGCGCCTCTCTCTTTCTAAACCGAGCGCTTCTTTGCGTTCGGTTTTTTTGATAGGCCCTAACCTTAGGAGGAACCTATTATGTTGATCGATCTTCAACACATTCAAAAACAATACGGCGGGCACGCCGTTCTCACAGATGCGAATTTATTCATGAACGAAAACGAACGAGTCGGTCTTGTCGGCCGAAACGGCAGTGGCAAAACGACGCTGTTACGAATCCTTGTCGGCTCTGAAGAGCATGACGCCGGTACGATTTACCGCCGACAACGACTCTCTATCGGCTATTTGGTGCAGCTTCCTGACTACCCTGGACGCAGTGGTCGTGACGTCCTCTATACTGCTTTTGAGGAAGTGACTCGCCTGAGTGAAAAAATGTCTTCCCTCGAGCAAGAGATGGCGACGTCCGAACAGCTCGAACGCCTTCTCGAATCATACGGTGCCATTCAAGAACAATTCGAACATGCGGGTGGATATGTCTACGAGTCAAAAATCAGCGCAATGATTGATGGACTCAAATTGACCTCATTCGTGGACCAACCGTTCGATACGCTAAGCGGGGGCGAGCGTACAAAAATCGGTCTCGCCTTAGCACTCCTTCAGGAACCAGAGCTACTCATTTTGGACGAACCGACGAACCATCTAGATTTAGAAGCGATGACTTGGCTCGAATCCTATTTACAGGATTACGATTCAGCGCTCCTCATCGTCTCCCATGACCGGGTCTTCTTAGATGCGGTCGCCACACGAATCGTCGAGTGCGAGGATGGAGAATTGACGAGTTATCCTGGGAATTATACGGACTTCGTTGCCCAAAAAGAAAAACAGTTGCTTGACCAGTTTCACGCTTACACGGAGCAACAGAAGAAAATCAAAAAAATGAAGGAAACGATCCGGCAGTTGCGGCAATGGGCCAACGAGGGCAATCCGCCGAATGAAAAGTTCTATCGTCGCGCCAAATCGATGGAAAAGGCTCTCGAACGAATTGAACGAATCAAGCGACCACAACTCGAAGCCGAGCAACCGAATATCCAGTTCACGACGAACGGGCGTACCGGGCGTGACGTCTTCGAAGTGAGTGACGTGACACTCACGTATGATCGTCCTCTATTTGAAAACGTGCACTTCTATACAGGTCACGGAGAACGCGTCGCCATCGTCGGACCGAACGGGAGTGGAAAATCTTCGCTTTTGAAAATGTTACTCGGTGAAGTTATCCCTCAAGCTGGGACCGTCCGACGAGCCGATCAAGCCAAAATTGGATATCTGTCGCAACACATCACGTTCGATGAGTCACATCGCTTAATCGAGGCGTTTCGGGACCGGATCGCAGTCGATGAAGGCAAAGCGAGGCACCTTCTCGCTCAGTTTCTATTTTACGGCGCGAGTGTGTTTAAGCCTGTCTCAAATTTGAGCGGCGGGGAGAAGATGCGACTCATGCTTGCCATCCTCGTCCATGAAGAAATCAATGTCCTCGTCCTAGACGAGCCGACGAACCATTTGGATATCGAATCGAGAGAGGCACTTGAAGATGCGCTCGAACGTTTCCCTGGAACGGTCGTTACGGTTTCCCATGACCGCTACTTCTTAAATAAGCTGTTCCCCATCACGTATTGGCTCGACGGGACGATGACGCGTTTCGAAGGTAACGTCGCCTATGCTCTCGACAAGCGTGGACAGGCATCGAAAGATGAACCTGTAACGGAGCGCGTCAAACCATCAAAATCGCTGAAGCAGACGAAAGTCGCTCCATCTACGGTTGATGAGGAAGCTCACCTAACCCAATTAGAGACAGAACATCAGGCGCTACTCCAACGGATGAATGAATTGGATGACCTTGATGAATTGATGGTGCTACAACGACAAGTTGATGCGTTGCAGGAAGAAATCGATGATGTGATGACACGTTTGCTCGAAACTTTGTAATCTATAAAGAGAAGCGGCACCCGATCAAGGGCGCCGCTTCTTTTGCTCAAATCGAATCTGTATGAGATAGCCGATGACCGCGATAGCCATCAACCCAATTGGGAGTATGCGGTAAAGACCTTCCATCGTTCCCGTTGTCAAAAGAATCACTCCACTAAGAAACGTTCCGAACCAATATAGCTTTGGCATATGATCCCTCCATCGGTTGCATTCACTCAATAGGATACCACAAGAAAAGCGCCCTCACTCGGCGCTTTTCTTGATTCTCTAGTCCCCGGACTTTCATCCAACCAAGCCCTTGCTCGATTGACCGTCCCATCCATGATTTGGTTCGACTAGAGATGTCCAAGCCAACGTGACGCATCATTCCAATCCGTTCATCGTCCATTGGTTCACCAATTGTTTTTCATTCGAAAACATGAAATCGAATAGGTGACTCATAGACATTTTGATTGAATGGGCACGAGAGGACTTGGCACCTATGATGTCCACTTCTGACGCGGATCATGTGGAATTCCGTATACAAACAGTCTGTCTGGTATGCTTGCTCCGATGGCAAGCAGAGGCCGACGTATCATCGTTTGGAATACACGATTCACGTTCATATGGACGTTGCCCATCCCTTTCATCCATAAGCGACAGGTGACGAAAGTGCCTCCCCGTTCCCCGCTCATTTCAGAAAGTGAATGGTTACATGTATACAATATCCGTTTTAAGTGAGATTCAATCCTCGTTCACGATTTCTCCATAATCCAATTCATACATAATGCGTCAGTGCATAAGCGACCCCGTCCTCTTCTACATCCTTTGTAATATGCGTGCTCAAATCTTTTAACGGATCCACAGCATTCCCCATCGCAATCCTTGTTTCTGCCACTTCGAACATCGACACATCATTCAGATTGTCTCCGATGGCGACGACATCACGCATCGGAATCTGATAATGCTCAGCTAGCTGTTTCAAGGCTGCGCCTTTACTCGCATGAGGATGTCCGATTTCAATTTTCGTCCACCCCGCAGTCGTAATCAAAATATCGTTCCGTGGTTCATAGATTTTACGCAACCGGTGTAGCTTTCGGCGATCGAACGAATAGACAAACACCTTGTACACTTCATCTCGTGCAAAGTCGATGTCTGCCATCGAATCCATATACGTCAGACCGAATTGCTCATTTTGAATTTCAATCTCACGTTCCGCCCACTCGCGAGTGAACGATTGATCGTGTGGCAACACCTCATCGAGTTCCCGCTTCAGTAAATCACTCCCTGAACGGAGTACTTTCACTCCCGCATTCGTATAAAATTCGACGTACGCATCATCTGCGTTCGCGATTTCCCATAGCTCGTCTACAACCGTTTGATCCATCGCATGATAGTAAATTCGCTCGTTCTCATAAAACCCGATTGCTCCGTTACCTGACAAAATCGGACAGACGAGGTCACTTCGCTTCAACAGCTCCTCGATATCATGAATCGAACGTCCTGAACAAATCGTGACGATATCACCCTGTTCTTGCCGATGACGAATCGCCTCCTGGTTTGCCTTTGTAATCACGCCTGTGCGCGATAACAGCGTCCCGTCTAAATCAATCGCAATCAATTTCATATCGTTCCCTCCTCTTTGGTTCTTTTCCCGATTCAACTATACAAAACACGATGAAATGCGTCTCCTGTTTGCAATGTGGAGATTAGGGAACCGTTTATTAATGCTACATAATTTTTTTTTGAAAGGAGACATCTATGAAGGATTCTACACAAAAGCCACGTTTGAATCGCGTCTTTTACATCTCAGCAAGTTTGATCGCCTTACTCGTTCTATTCGGAGCCATTGCCCCAACATCATTCGCTTCAATCGCAGGATCTATTTTTAACTTTACAACTCGCTCGTTCGGTTGGTTCTATTTACTTTCCGTATTCTTGTTTGTGCTCTTTTTAGTCTTTTTAGCGTTCAGTAAATACGGAAAAATCCGTCTCGGGAAGGATGACGATCGCCCTCAATATCCGTTCTTTACTTGGATCGGCATGTTATTCTCCGCAGGTTTCGTGTCGGACTCGTCTTTTGGGGTGTTGCCGAGCCGATGAGTCATTTCTTTACGCCACCTTATACGGATACGGAGGCATTGACGGTCGAAGGGGCACGCCTCGCGATGGCCTATTCGTTCTTCCATTGGGGTGTCAGTCAATGGTCTGTCTTTGCGATTGTCGGACTGATCATCGCCTATTTCCAGTTTCGTCGTAATGCGGACGGGCTCATCTCGACTAGCCTCTCACCACTTATAAAAGAACGACCGTACAAACAACCGTTGAACCAGACGATTGATATTTTAGCGGTCATTGCCACCGTCATGGGTGTCGCGACGTCGCTTGGTTTAGGTGTTCTTCAAATCAATGGCGGACTGAACAGCGTGTTCGGGCTCCCGAACACCGCTTGGATGCAAGTCGCCATCATCGTCGTCTTGACCGCTCTATTTTTAACATCGACGACGACAGGGCTCGATCGTGGCATCAAGTGGTTGAGTAACATCAACTTAGGTACCGCACTCGTGTTGATGGTCTTCGTCTTCTTTGCCGGTCCTACCATTTTCATTTTAGAAACCTTGACGCTCGGTCTAGGTGACTACTTACAAAATTTCATTCGCTATAGTCTTCGTCTACAACCGTATCAACAGGGGACGTGGGTCCGGGATTGGACAATCTTTTATTGGGCATGGGCCATCGCCTGGTCCCCATTTGTCGGAGCGTTCGTCGCACGTGTCTCACGAGGACGTACCATTCGTGAATTCATCGTCGGTGTCCTCATCGTTCCTCCGTTCATTGCGCTCCTTTGGATTGCCGTATTCGGGGGCACTGCCCTACATCTAGATTTATTCGAAGGGACTTCCATCGCTGAAGCCGTCAATGCGGACGTGACGAGCGCATTGTTCGTGACGTTTGCCGAGCTCCCGTTCAGTTTTATCCTCTCCGTCTTGTCGATTCTCTTGATTTTGACGTTCTTGATCACGTCGGCCGATTCTGCCACCTATATCATCAGTAGTATGACGACGAACGGTAGCTTGAATCCGCCCCTCCCCGTTCGAATCGCTTGGGGAGTTCTGTTAGGAGGAATCGCTGCCGTCTTGTTGCTTGCGAGTGGCTTAGAAGGACTTCAAACTGCGTCGTTGATTTCCGCCTTGCCCTTCACGATTATTCTTCTGCTGATGGTGTTCACATTATTTAAGTTACTCCGACAAGAGAACGTACGAAAAATAAAATAAGCTGTATTTTTAAACGCTCGGGAAGATCCTTGAGCGTTTTTTAGTTTGACTCGCCGACATCTCGTTGTTTGTTGACTTCCTTATGTCCGATTGCTACGATTTTGACAACGTACAAGCTTTAAAGGGGGAATATGGGGAGATGAACGATTTCACACGTGCTTACGCACAACAACTAGACAAACAAGACCCGCTCGCATCGTATCGGGAAGAATTTTATTTACCGGAACACGGGATTTATATGGATGGGAATTCACTCGGTCTCTTATCGAAACGAGCCGAGCGCACACTCCTTGAATCACTTGCGGACTGGAGAGAGCTCGGGATTGACGGCTGGATGTCCGGTCGTCATCCTTGGTTCAACTTGTCTGAAGAGTTAGCCACTCTGAACGCGCCGCTCATCGGTGGAAAGCCGGAAGAAGTGATGGTCACTGGTTCGACGACCGTGAACTTGCATCAACTCGTCACATCGTTCTTCAAACCGGATGGCAAACGCACGAAGATTTTGGCAGACGCCCTCACGTTCCCGTCTGACATTTACGCTTTAAAGAGCCAGCTCGAATTGCGTGGACTAGACCCTTCTGATCACCTCGTTCAAGTCGACAGTCCGGATGGGCGCTTCTTAGTAGAAGATGACTTGATTGCCGCGATGACCGACGAGATTGCCCTGATCGTATTGCCGACTGTCCTCTATCGAAGCGGTCAGATTTTAGACATGCCTCGTCTGACGAAGGCGGCGCACGAGCGTGGGATTTTGATTGGCTTCGATGCCTGTCACTCCGTCGGTGCCATCCCTCACGACTTCCACGACTGGGGTGTCGATTTCGCATACTGGTGCAACTATAAACATTTGAACGGGGGTCCCGGAACGGTCGGGGGCTTATTCGTTCATGAACGTCACTTCGGCACGACACCGGGACTCGCCGGTTGGTTCGGTTCGCGCAAAGATAAGCAATTCGATATGGATCATACGATGACACCGGCCGAACATGCCGGTGCGTTCCAAATCGGAACACCACACGTTATGAGCCTCGCTCCTCAACTTGGTGCGCTTGAGATGTTCAACGAGGTCGGGATGGAAGCGATTCGTCAAAAATCACTCGCGCTCACGACGTATATGATGGATTTGATCGAAGAGATGCTCGCACCTCACGGATTCTTCATCGGTAGCCCGACGGACACACGACAGCGCGGCGCTCATTTGAGCCTCGAGCATCCCGAAGCGGCACGCATCTGTAAAGCGTTGAAGAAACATCACATCATCCCTGACTTCCGCGCACCGAATATCATCCGTCTCGCACCGGTCGCACTATATAATACGTTTTCCGACGTATATGACGTGATCGTGACGTTGAAGAAAATCATGGACGACAAAGAGTACGAGGCGTTCGAGAACGTCCGCGAAGTGGTCGCATAAGGGGGGAACTGTCATGAGTGAACGCACGGAACATAAAGTAGAAAAATCGATTCAAACGGATTTCTCAAAAGACATGTCGTACGGGGACTATCTCCAGCTCGACCCGATTTTATCGAGTCAGCATCGCCTTTCCGACCATCACGATGAGATGCTGTTCATCATCATCCACCAGACGAGCGAGTTGTGGATGAAGCTCATCTTGCATGAATTGACAGCAGCCACGACGGCCATCACGAACGGGGAGCTCGAGCGTTCGTTCAAGATGCTCGCCCGCGTCTCGAAGATTCAGCAGCAACTCATCCAGTCATGGGGCGTCCTCGCGACGTTGACGCCGGCCGAGTATTTAGAGTTTCGAGACCAACTTGGCTCTTCATCCGGTTTTCAGTCTTACCAAAACCGACAAATCGAATTCGCACTCGGCTTCAAAAACGCACGGACGCTCAGTGTTTACGCACACGATGAAAAACTGTATCCATTGCTCGAAGGCTCGCTACAAGCTCCTAGCATTTATGATGTGACGGTCCACGAAATGCATCGTCGGGGTCTATCGATTGATGCGAGTGTACTCGAACGTGATGTCACCCAAGATTGGGAATGGAACGAAAGTGTCGAGAAGGCATGGGGCGAGGTCTATCGCGACGTCGATACGTATTGGGACTTATATGAGCTCGGTGAAAAGCTACTCGATATCGGGAGTCAGCAACAGATGTGGCGCTTTAACCATATGAGCACCGTGGAACGCATCATCGGACAGAAGATGGGGACAGGTGGTTCGTCTGGCGTGAACTACTTGCGTCGCGTGCTCGACCATCGCTTCTTCCCAGAGCTTTGGACGGTCCGGACATCACTATAAGAGGAGCTGAATGCAATGACTTGGATTGATGTATCGCAACCACTTCACGCCGATGTTGCGACATGGCCGGGAGATACAACATTTTCATATGAAATCGCGTGGTCGATGGCAGAGAGTGGTTCGGTCAATGTCGGGAAGATGACATTGAGTTTACATCTCGGGACCCACATCGATGCACCGTTTCATTTTGACGACCACGGGAAGCGCGTGATCGACCTCGATCCGTCCCTTTATATCGGACCAGTCCGTGTGATTCATCTACCGCATAAGGTAAAGATTGAAGCGTCTGATTTGGATGGTCATGACTTGACCGGGGTCGAACGCCTCATTTTGAAGACGGATGGTTGGCCCGATAAGCGCGTCTTCCCAGAGACAATTCCTGAACTGACACCCTCTCTTGCCGATCGTCTCGGAGAACTCGGAATCTTCTTGATCGGACTCGACTTACCGTCAGTTGATGCGATTGACAGTAAAGAGATGAGTGCCCATCATGCGTTAGCACGAAATGGTGTGCATATCCTAGAAGGACTCGTTTTAGACAATATCTTACCGGGAGATTACGATTTGAATGCCGTCCCTCTCCCAATCGTCGAAGGGGATGGAAGTCCCGTTCGCGCATTGCTTCGCCCTATATTGTAAAGAGATAGCCGGAATCGGCTGTCTCTTTTTTGATTAGACAGGGATAGTCCGACGTTTGGCGAAATAGATGAGAAACTCTATTTGAAGAGAGGACATTCGATGAAGATTCTATTATTACCTGGCGGTGATGGAAAAAGACTATGGCCACTTTCGAACAATTCGAATGCTAAACAATTCATTCGTTTATTTCCTAAACAGAAATGGAACGAAACAATCAATGCTTGAAAGAGTTTACAGTCAACTAAAAATACAAGATTTAGACACTAACACTTTCATTATCACAAATGTTCAGCAAAAGGATTGTGTCATTCATCCAGTTGGTACAGATACTAATATCATTTCCGAACCAACTCGTCGTGATACAGCAAGCTATTTCAAACATATGAACAACGATACACAACTTCTCATTTCCCCATATAAATAAAAATGACCTCACGAGCTCTACCCGAAATCAAGGCATCGTGAGGTTTCTTCTTACTTATTTGATTAATTCGAGTTCGACCGGGATGTTCTCTTCCACCGTTTCACCTTTCAAGTGGTTGATGGCCGCTTCTACACCCAACTTCCCAATCTCAGCTGGTTTTTGGGCAACCGTTGCTGCCATCGTCCCACCTTCGACCGCTTTGACGGCATCATCTGTCGCATCGAATCCGATGACTTTCACGTCACTCATTCCAGCCGCTTCGAGTGCTTGAACGGCACCGAGTGCCATCTCATCGTTATGTGCGAATACAGCGACGATGTCTTTATTGTCCTGTAGGATGTTCTCCATGACCGTCAATCCTTCTGCACGGTCAAAGTTTGCCGATTGTTTTGCCACGACTTCCAATTTCCCATCGATGGCTTCGTTGAATCCTTGTCCGCGGTCACGTGTCGCAGACGCTCCTGGAATCCCCTCGAGCTCGACGACTTTTTGCCCTTCGCCTACGAGTTCGACCATGTAGTCACCCGCCAGCTGTCCACCTGCGACGTTATCTGATGCCACGTGGGCGACGACGTCCCCTGTTTCAGCGTTACGGTCTACCGTGATGACAGGAATGCCTGCATCGTTCGCTGCTTGTACCGCTGCACCGACCGCTTCTGAATCTGTCGGGTTGATGAGAATCAAATCCATCCCCTTTTGAATCATGTCTTCGACGTCGTTCACTTGTTTCGCGGCATCGTTTTGCGCGTCCGCTACCGTCAACGTCGCATCCATTTCGTTCGCCTGTTCTTCCGCGCCTTCTTTCAATGCGACGAAGAACGGGTTGTTCAATGTCGAGATAGATAATCCGATCTCATAATCCCCATCTTTCGTTTCCGTCTCAGAAGATGACCCCGGTTGTTCAGTCGAGCAAGCTGCCATCAGTACCATTGTCAGTGCGAGTAGCCAAGCTGTCCATTTTTTCATGTTCCGTTTTCCCCTTTCGTGTGTTACGCGTTTTGTCGACGATCAAGCAATACTGCAAACAATATAACTGCACCTTTTACGACGAGTTGGAAGAAAGATGATACGCCGAGAAGGTTCAATCCGTTGTTGAGCGTTCCGATGATCAGCGCCCCGATCAACGTCCCGACAATCCAACCTCGACCACCCGCTAGGCTCGTTCCCCCGAGAACGACCGCTGCGATGGCATCGAGTTCGTATGACGTTCCTGCCGTCGGTTGTGCGGAATTAAGGCGCGATGTCAAGATGATGCCTGCGAGTGCCGCAAGCATACCCGATAGGGAGTAGATCATGATTTTGACTTTATTGACGCCAATCCCCATTAATTTCGCCGCTTCTTCATTTCCACCGATCGCGTACGTGTGACGACCAAATGTCGTCTTCTTCAAGATGAAATACAGGACACCGAATGCGAGTAGCATCGTCAATGCCGGTACTGGAATGATCCAGAAGTAGCCGCGTCCGAGCATCTCGAACCAACCGGAATTTCCGAGACCCGTAATCGGTCGTCCGTCTGTATAGACGAGCGTCAAGCCCCGATAAATGGTCATCGTAGCCAATGTCGCGATGAACGGTGCCACTTTCCCGTACGTGATGACCGCCCCGTTAAAGGCCCCGAGAACGGCACCTGCAATCAAGCCGAGTGCGACGGCCATAACCGCATGTTGACCGTCCACCATCATGCCTGCCACTAGTGCAGAAGCGAGCGCCAAAATCGACCCGACCGATAAATCGATTCCCCCTGTCAAGATGACAAACGTCATCCCGAAGGCAATCAAGGCATTGATCGACACTTGGCGGAGTACGTTAAAGATATTATTTAATGATAAAAATCCTGGTTCGAGCGCCGTCACGACGACAACAATGACGAGCAGACCAAACAGCGGTCCTAGTTTTTGCCCCCATCCGAGTCGACCCGGGCGCTTCAGTCCGGTCGTTGCTTTCAATTCCATATCATTGCCCTCCTGTCGCATACGTCATTACTTTTTCCTGTGTCGCCTCATCTTTCGTGAGCGTCCCGGTCACCACACCTTCTCGCATGACGACAATCCGATCGCTCATCCCGAGTACTTCCGGTAAATCAGAAGAGACCATGATGATGGCGACGCCTGATTCCGCGAGATCGCTCATGATGTTGTAAATCTCTTTCTTGGCACCGACGTCGACGCCTCGGGTCGGCTCATCCAAAATCAAGACGTCTGGTTCGACACCTAACCATTTGCCGAGCACAATCTTCTGTTGATTCCCACCAGACAACGACTTCACTTTTTGTTCCATCGAATGATGTTTGACCCGCAATTTTTGTAAGTATGTCTCGGCGAACGTCTCCTCCTGTTGTTTCGAGATGACAGACCCTTTTGCTCGTTTATCGAGTGTCGGGAGCGACAGGTTTTCTCTTAGCGAGAAATCGAGGAGTAAGCCTTCCCCTTTTCGGTCCTCTGTCAAAAATGCGATGCCGTGCTTGATGGCGTCGGCCGGAGTTTTGATTCGAATCGGTTTCCCGTTCAGTTTGATGACTCCCCCTTTGTGGGTGTCTGCTCCGAATAAGGCACGCATCACCTCGGTTCGTCCCGCTCCCATCAATCCGGAAAACCCGACGATTTCTCCGGCACGGACGTTGAACGATACATTGTGGAACCGGTTACCGATTAAATCATCCACCTCGAGTACGACGTCCCCAAGTGTAGCGGTACGTGTCGGATAGCGTTCCCCAATCTCGCGACCGACCATATCGCGCACCGTTTCCTCAAATGAGGTGTCCTGAATCGTACGAGTCGAAATGGATTGTCCATCCCGAAGTACCGTGATTCGGTCGCATAAGTCAAAAATCTCTTCCATTCGGTGTGAGATATAGATGATGGACACGCCTTGATCTCGTAAGGCACGAGACACGGCGAAGAGCGCCTGGATTTCGCGATCCGTCAAGGCGGCTGTCGGTTCATCCATGACGATGACCTTCGCATCTGTCATGAGCGCCTTGGCAATCTCAATCATCTGTTGCTGACCGACCGATAAGTTGCGTGCCACTTCATCGACATCCATGAAAACGTTCAATTCAGCCAAGTATTCTCGAGCACGTCTTGTCATCTCCTGCTGTTTGACCATCCCGAACGGTCCTGTCAGCTCTCGACCCAAAAATAAGTTTTCTGTCACCGTCATCTCCGGTAAGATATTGAGCTCCTGATGGATGAAGGCGATGCCTTCTTGCTCCGCTTCTTTTGGGTGCTTGAATTGACGTTTCGCGCCGTCGATGAGAATCTCACCTTCATCCTGCGCATGCAGACCGGTCATCACCTTCATCAATGTCGACTTTCCGGCCCCGTTCTCGCCCATAAGCGCATGAATTTCTCCAGGCAACAGTTCGAAATCGACTCCTTTTAAGACGGAGACTGGTCCGAACGACTTATGGATGCCTTTCAACTGAATATGCATCGAATCCCCCCTTAAAAAATGACCCCGGCGTGTAAGATGACGTTGGCGTAAGGTGTCGCTTCTCCAGTTCGAATGACCACTTTCGCTTTTGCGACCTCTCGTTTGAAGTCTTCATGTGAACACATGTCGATGCTCGCGTATCGTTCTTTCAGTGAATCCGCAATCGTCGGATTATGTGTGAGGATTTCCTCGGCAATTGTGATGCGCTCGACGACCAAATCCGATTCGACGACATCGAGCACCTCAAGAAAGGAAGGGTCGCCGATGCGGAGACTGAGGTCGACCCGCTTGACCCCGTCTGGAATCGGTAACCCGCAATCGGCGATGACGACGCGATCCGTATGCCCGAGGTCGGCAAAGACCTTTGCTAGATGACTATTCAAAATTCCTTGTTTTTTCATCACACGCGCTCCAATCGTTGTTGTACGTCTTGCCGTGTCGGCATACCACCTTGTGCCCCAAAGCCTTCGACGCTCATGCCGGATGCGACCACGGCAAACCGTACGGCCGTCTCCAAATCATCTTGTTCGATGAGGGAGACAGCGAGCGCACCGTTGAACGTGTCACCAGCTCCTGTTGTGTCGACGACGTTTGCTCGGATGGCTGGCACATGCCGCACGTCTCGTCCGTCGTGGAATCGAACACCATGGACGCCTTCCGTGACGAGTAACTTGTTCGGATAGCGTTTGAGAACATCATCTACGGATATTCCGTTGAATAAGTCACGGCACTCATGTTCGTTCGGCGTCAAGTATGTGACGTTTTCAATCACTTCTGGTGGAAGCGGCTGAGAAGGTGCCGGATTGAGCAGCACTGGGATTCCTTTCGCTTTACAGTAAGAGGTCACTTGCTTTACCGTCTCGATTGGAATTTCGAGTTGGAGGAGCACGAATGCCTGCTCGTCAAGAAGGTGTTCGAGTTCCTCATCCGTGAAAACGACTCGTTTGTTCGCCGATTGGACGACGACGATCGAATTATCTTCCTCAGCTAATACGATATGGGCCGTACCCGTCACTTCATCCCGTATGATTTGAACATGTGTGACATCGACATCGTGTCGTTTGAAGTTTTCAACCACCTGTTGTCCGAACGGATCACTTCCCACGCAACCGACCATCTGTACAGTGCCGCCTAACTTGGAAGCAGCGACTGCCTGGTTCGCACCTTTCCCCCCTGGAACGGTACGGAACGATTCACCGATAACCGTTTCTCCAGCTTGTGGACGTTTGTCGGACGTGACGACAAGGTCCATCGATATACTGCCAATGACAACAATGCGTTTCATTCTTTATCTCTCCTTCCGCTTTGTCGTGTGTCGTTCAAGTAACGTGACCGGTAACAGCATTTCTCTCGGTCGTGTGTCTTTCTTCTCAATCAAATCGAGCAATCGCTCGGTCGCGAGTCGTCCCATCTCATAGATTGGCTGGACGATGGTCGTCAGCGGCGGAGACGTCATCTCGCCTAATTCGATTCCGTCATATCCGATGACCTGTAGCTCTTCTGGGACACGAATGTCTCGACGGACTGCTTCCTGTAATACGGCGGCTGCAATCACATCGTTCGCTGCAAAGATGCCATCGAACGGCCACGCATGATCGAACAGTTCTTGAGACGCTTTCAAGGCGTCTTTGAACGTGAACGTGGACTCGGTCATTCCGACGAGCTTCTCTCCCGCTACTTCGACAAATCCTTCAGTTCGACGTTTGACCGTCTTGAGATGATCCGGTCCGGCAATGTGTGCCAGTCGTGTCGCACCATGTTGTAACAGCGTGTCGGCCGCCAACTTTCCACCCTCATATCCATCTGATACAACGGCGTCGATCCCCACTTTTACGATTCGGTCTAGTGCGACCATCGGTAAATCCAACGTCTCGTAATTCGGATTGTGCGAATGATTTGTGGTGATAATCAGGCCATCGACGTGCATCGTTTGCAAGGCGACTAAATACGTCTGTTCTTTTTCAAGTTGTTCATCCGTGTTACATAAGACGACTTGATACCCATGTTGATTGGCGACATCTTCAATCGCCCGAGCCAGCTGTGGAAAGAACGGGTTCGTGATATCTGGCATGATCAGTCCAATCAAATTCGACGATTTTTTATAGAGCGAACGAGCGACTCGGTTCGGCGCGTAATTCAGTTCCGCAATCGCCTTTTCGACCGCTTCTTTCGCCTCTTCGCTCACATATCCGCTTTTATTCATGACGCGTGATACGGTCGCCACTGAGACGTTCGCATGTTTTGCTACTTGCTTGATGGTCGCCATTTGACATCCTCCGTTCTGGAAACGCTTACAAAACCATCTTAATGTGTAACCGGTTACATATCAAGGGATTTTTATGATTTCATGAAAAAACACATTGAAATCGTGCTTCAATGTGTAGAGAACGTCGGATTTAATTGGACATGGACGAGGTTTTCTACCGTTTGTCCGTCGAGCCGGGTCAATTCTTGTGTTTTCGTGAACGCATAAGTGAACCCACACTTCTCAACGACGCGTCGCGATTGGTCATTGAAGCTGAAGTAGCTGCACCAAATCCGTTCTAGTCCTAACGCTTCAAATCCGAATCGGATCATCGCCTGAACGGCTTCTGGTACGTAACCATTTCCCCAATAATCTGGACTGAGCACATAACCGATCTCACGCTGTGCATCATGTTGAATCGACGGGTCTGGTCTTCGGTCGTGTAACCCGATGCTACCGATTACTTGCCCGGTCTCTTTCAAGACGATAGCCCATACATCTGCTTCCTCGATAAACAGTTGAATGACGTCCCTTGTTTCTTCAATCGATTCATGAGGTGCCCAACCGGCCATCGGTCCGACTCGCTCATCTTTTGCATAATGATACATATCCTCTGCGTCCTCTAGCGTAAATGCTCTTAAGACCAACCGTTCTGTCTCTATCTTGATCATATAAACCCATCCTTTTCCTTCAACTTGTTTCCTCGACCGACCTAATGGGAAACGTTAGGCGAGGAGGAATGAACATGCCATTTGACTATGATTTAAATTTTGATGAAATCGACTTCCGAAAGCAACCCGAACTGTACCGGGTCGGTCGTGGCGAACAAGGTGTGCTACTCGTCGAACCGTATAAAAGTGAAATTTTGCCTCATTGGCGATTTAAGACGCCCGAGATTGCGAAGCAATCTGCTGAAGAAATTATGGAATTGTTTGAAGCGTATCGCGCGAATGACGATTTCGTCGGGATGGACATGGCCCGAAAGTTCATCCAGATGGGCTACACTCGGGCCCGACGCTATGCCAATTATAAAGGCGGTCGTAAATATAAAGAAGACGGTGACCTCCATGAGCGCGAAATCGACGAAGAGAAGGCAGAGTCTGCTCGCATCTTCAAAACGTATTGGGATCAACTTCGTGCCGATGAGGATTATTTACGACGTAAAAAGGCACATCAAAAACAATATGGTTAATCGCGCACCATCACTTTAAACGGGGTACCATTCCGCTCGAATGATGTGATGGTGCGAAATCCGACCGTATCGTATAGATGAATCGCTCGTTCGTTAAAAGCGGCGACGGTCAAACGAAGCGGTTTGCCCCGTTCCATCGCTCTCTCCATGACGTACGTCACAAACAATCGGCGATGTCCTTTCCCCGTCAAATCGGGTCGCATCCCCAACCCGATATCCGTAAATTCTAAACAATACGGATATGTCGAATTGGGCACTTGAGCCGGGGAACCGATGCAATAAAATCCAATCAGCTCATGCTCCTCTACAATCACCTGATACGTCATCAACTCGGCGATTCCCTCTTCAGAAGGTGATTGATTATAGAAGTCATAAGGAGCTCCATAGGTCCATTCTTGAATTTGACATGCCCATTCACGCGTCATCGGTCGGTGATGCATTCGTCTTCCCTCCGTACTCTTTTCTCGATTTCTATGTAAAAAAGATGAGGTTGCCCTCATCCTAATTTTCGAGTCCATTCTGCCGTCATCGCTACGTCTGCTGCATGCATGAGATTATGAATTGGACAACGTGCCTCGACAGCCTTCCTTAATGCTTCGATTCGCTCATCCGATTCGGTCGTATCCAATACGATTTTCATATGTGTCGACTCAAAGTAAGTTCGGACACCTTCCATCCCTTGGAATCCTCGAGGATCGAGCGTCCCTTCTGTTACAAACTCGACCCCTTCATACTCAAAGTTCAAATCCTGGGCGGCATAGGCAATCATGATGGTCGTACAGGACGACTGGGCACCGAGAAGATACTCGAGTGGATTCGGTCCCTTGTTCGTCCCACCGAGTCGTTCTGGCTCATCCACGATAAATGGGGTGTGATCGCCTACACGCACAGTCGTCTTAACGCCTCCGGCTTCTCCTTCGGCTCGCATCGTTACTAATGGTCTTTCTGACATGTTGCATCCTCCTCTCCATAATCAAACACTACTATTTTCCCTTTATTTCGGACCATGTAACGCCTCGTCATAGATGGCGTAATCATTTTTTCCATCTTGCTTGATCTGATACATCGCTTGATCCGCTTTATGGATCAACGTGTCTAAATTTGTTCCTTGGTCGGGAGCATGACTGACCCCAATACTCGCACGGATTGGAATCGTCACATCGGACGTGTGGTAAGGGTTTTGATTTAACATCATCTGAAGTTCGTGAATAAATGCAAGCACTTCCGATTCTGTTAAATCCACTAAATAAATATAAAACTCATCCCCGCCAACACGAGAGGCCAAGCCAACGTCTCGTGTCGACGCTTCCAGCAATCCACCCAAATGAGTTAAGAAATAATCTCCAATCTGGTGACCGTACGTATCATTGACTGCTTTAAAACCGTCCAAATCAATAATCAATAAAGACAGCATCGAGGAACTAAGCAACGCCTGGTCTGCGCGTTCATAAAATGCACGTCGGTTGGCCAACTTCGTCAGTGGGTCATGATAGGCAAAGAATCGGATTGTTTGCTCGGCCTCTTTAAACGAGTGGACATCCCGAATGATAATCATCCCGTGAATCGTGCGGTCGATATCGACAAAATCCCCATCAATGACAACGTAAAGCTCTTGCCCAGATTTCGTCATAATCTTCGTTTCGAATTCTATAAACTTTTTACGTGTCCGAACATGTTGGTGATAGTGTTCCACCCATTCTGCTTTTTTCTTTTCTGGCAACAAATCGACGAAGCGTTCATTCACGACACGGACCGTATGAAACAATGTTCGCGCAGCAGGATTCGCACTTTCCACTTTTCCATCGGGATCAATCAATAAGATGGCAGATGGATTCAAGTTATACAGTGTCCCAAATCGTTTCACGTAAGAGGTCAAGAAATCTAAACGATTCATC
Source organism: Exiguobacterium sp. HVEsp1 (assembly GCF_002009685.1). Lineage (GTDB taxonomy): Bacteria > Bacillota > Bacilli > Exiguobacteriales > Exiguobacteriaceae > Exiguobacterium > Exiguobacterium profundum. The sequence goes on from NZ_KV917367.1 coordinate 2,730,881, forward strand.
GCGATGACCAACGCGACTGCCCAAACGAGTCCTCCATACATATAAGAGTACGGCGGAATGAACCCGCGGAATTGAAAATAACCGAAGACAACATCCCACAACAATACGACATTCGCCGTCCAAAAGAGCATGCGCAACACGCGTTGGTGCTCTCTTCGTTCTGCACGTTTGAGGGCATAAAAAATGAGCCCGATGATCAAGATGTGAAAGATGTTACCGACGGTCAACGTAATCAAATACGATGAATTGAACTCGGGATAAATCCATATCCCCACTTGCTCAAACTGTTGACTGTTGATGATATTCTCCTGACGGACATACGTCAACACAACAGGAATCAATGGTAAATAGACGACCCATGGATACAACCACTTCGGTGCCTTTGCGCCGACGCCTGTGATACTTAATATGAAATGAACAGAGAAGATAAAAATGAAAATCCCAGCGTTCCCAAACCAATAGGCAATGAGTGCCGGACTGTATTCAATCGGCGATAGATGGCGGACAAATTCAGCCAAGAAGAGCATCGAATAACCGAACACAAACAGGCTCAGCAAACGATGCTCGACTTTATTCGGATTTCGTTGAAAGACATCGAGTGCTAAAAAGCCGAGTAAAAATGACGGCAACAAATAGACCGCCAGATAAATGAACATCTCGGTCATGCGGAACCTCCTCACCTGTTCGTATTCTTCTATTTCGTTATCCTGCGTTCTTTTCCCTCTTTAACGCGACAAAAAACGGGATGGTTTTCTCATCCCGTTTTTGATGTCACACACTTATAGCGTTTCTTCGATTGGGGTATCCCCTTTGATCAAATCAATTGCTTTGTTCTGCACGTTTGAATGGTTATGAAGGACATGCACCAAGAATGATGCGACGTCTTCGCGTGGAATCTCTCCACTTCCCTCGAATTTCGTGTTCACTTTGCCCGTTCCCGCATCATCTGTCAATGCACCCGGACGAACAATCGTGTACGTGAGTCCACTCTGTTCGAGTAAACGATCTGCATGATGCTTCGCTACGTAGTACGGCTTCATCGAATCTGGCCAAGCTGAGCGATCCTCCGCTTTCAAGGCACTGACCATGACGAAGTGTTTGATGTTCCCGTTCGCTTGTGCTGCTTCGATACTCTTCGCTGCACCGTCTAGGTCGATCAAGAGTGTCTTGTCTGCTCCAGTACTTCCACCAGAACCTGCCGCGAATACGATAACATCCATTCCATCAATCGCTTTTTGCAAATCATCTACTGAACCTTCGAGGTCACCGAGTACCGCATTGTACCCTTTTGACTTAAAATCCTCGAGTTGTTCTTCTTTACGCACCATCGCCGTGACGTGATGCTTTCCTTCCTTGTGTAACTTCTCCACCAATTGATGGCCAATTTGACCGTTTGCACCGATTACAAATACGTTCATCTGTCTTCCTCCTCAAAAATGAATTCAGAGACAAGCGAAACGCCGGGTAGCCGTTGCTACATCCGGTGCAGAAGCAATGGCAGAAATGACGGCAACGCCGTCTGCCCCGTCACGAATGATTGAAGGCACATGCTCTGGACGAATACCTCCGATCCCCACAATCGGAAGCAGTGGATAGTGATGGCGAACTTGTTGAATCAGTTCCGTGCCACGCACATGTCCTGCATCCAGTTTACTTTGCGTCTCATGAATCGGACCGATGCCGACATAATCTGCAAATGGAAGAGCCGTTCTGACTTCCTCCATCGTATGGACAGACACCCCCAACCATTTATCTGGTCCTAGCCGTTCTCGAACCTGTTTGGCAGGTAAGTCGTCTTGTCCGACGTGAACGCCATCCGCGTCAATCGCGAGCGCCAAGTCGACGTCGTCATTGATGATGAACGGAACACCCGTTTCTCGACACAGACGTTGGAGCGTCCTTGCCATTGCTTCTTTTTCATCTCCATACAATGAATCTTTACCTTTTTCGCGAAATTGAAAACATGTCACACCACATCGAAGAGCCGTTTTGACGGTCGCTACCAAATCAGATGTGTCCGTCGTTCCACACACAAAGTAAAGGCGAAGCTGCTTAGCGAGCGCTTGTTTCGTACATGACGTCAACGGTAATCACCTCTTCTTTCGCTAATCGATGTCCCCAATGATTCGTCGGTCCATGCCCCTGTCCAAGCGTTAGTCCATGTGCAATCGCCTGATGAATAAACTGCTTCGCATCTACGACGGCTTGGCGTAGTGTCTTCCCATACGCTAGTTCGGCCGTCAATGCGGCAGAGAACGTACATCCCGTCCCGTGCGTATCTTTCGTTTGGATTCGAGGTGCTTTTACACAGAACGTTTCAGTCTCGCTCATAATCAAATCAACGGCTTCCACATCATCCGTATGCCCACCTTTGATAATGACGGTATCGACACCAAGTGCTCGAATCGCCTGTGCGGCTTTCATACGGTCTGCCTCGGTTCGAATTTCCATTCCTGCCAGCACTTCTGCTTCAGGAATATTTGGGGTCACGATGGTCGCCTGTGGTAGCAGCTTCGTGCGCAGTGCTTCGACTGCACTAACTTGCAACAAGGAAGCGCCACCTTTCGCCACCATGACCGGATCGACTACTACATGTTCGAAATGATATCGTTCGAGCCCCTTCGCTACCGCTTCAATTCGTTCAGCGTCCACCAACATCCCGGTTTTACAGGCGGTGATGTTAAAATCATCCGCTACCGCTTCAATTTGTCGGATAATCATTTCCGTGGAAATCGCCTCGATTCCATGGACCCCAAGTGTGTTTTGAGCGGTAATCGCAGTCAACACACTCGTCCCAAACACACCGAGCTCTTGAAACGTTTTAAGATCGGCTTGAATACCGGCCCCTCCTCCTGAGTCAGATCCTGCAATCGTCAATACTTGCGGTCTCATGATGTCGACACCTCAATTCGATTCGTCGGAATGGTATGCTGTGCCAATTGATGGAGCGCATTTAAAAAGTGAATCGGGAAGTCTCCCGGTCCTTCCGCCCGTTCACTCGCCAACTCACCGCAATAGGCGTAGCCTGACATGGCGGTCACCGTCGCTTTAAGGGTGTTCTTTTCGACTGCTAAGCAAGCCCCTACCACTGCACTAAGTAAACATCCTGTACCGGTCGTCTCGGTCATGCGTTTCGTCCCGCCATGTATTTCCATAACGACGTTCCCGTCGCTTACCATATCTTCTTTTCCAGTCACGGCCACGACACATCCGTATCGTCTCGCTGCTTCAAGCGCCAATTGTCGAGGCTCGCATGCACCGTCACCAGCATCGACACCACGAGCCGCCCAATCGACGCCAATCAATGTCGCAATCTCTCCTGCATTCCCTCGAATGACCGATACACGAACATGACGCAAAATGCGTTCGACCACATCTCGTCGAAATGACGTCGCTCCGACACCGACCGGGTCGAGTATAATCGGGCATCCCGCTTCGTTCGCAGCCTGACCTGCGCGAATCATCGTCGCTTCCGTCATCGTTCCAAGTGTACCGATGTTAAGTACGAGCGCATCGCTCACGAATGTCATCTCCGCTACTTCTTCGATTGCATCCGCCATGACAGGAGAGGCGCCGATGGCGAGCAATCCATTCGCCGAAAAGTTCGCCACGACCGTGTTCGTGATATTGTGAATCAATGGCGCCTGCTGTCGAATCTCATTCCAAATCTCATGTCTCATTGGTTGACCTCCTGCGACAATGACCACGACTCAAGCGTCCAAGCCATTTCCCAAAAAGCGACTTCGTAATAGCAACTCTTCAAGAATAGTTTCGTATAGCGCACGCGCTCTTCTTCTGTCGCTTGACCAGCCAGTTCATCCAACCGATCAATTTGCTCTTCCACCAGCTCACGGAACCACTCCGAACCATACGTCGCAATCCAAGCCGAATAAATCGGATGATCAGGACGCTTGTCTTTAAGACGTTCTCCAATCTCGTAATACACCCAATAACACGGAAGGATTGACGCCAATACGTCCCCGAGAGTCGGTCCTGCCTGTTGCATATGAAGGGCATATGCATAAGCGGTCGGTGCTGGCTCAAATGTCGCCAATTCGACATCCGTCACGTTGAGCATCGTAAAGAACTCTCGATGAAGGGAGAGTTCCGCCTCAATCGTGTGTAGCGCATGCGTCAAAAAGCGGCTCGATAGTTCCATCGTCGGAGCGAGGGTTGCCCCTTTGGCCTGCACTTTTGAAAACTGATTCAAATAGTATGAGTCTTGCATGACGTAATGTCTGAATTTCTTCTCATCGAGCGTCCCTTCTCCGAGTGAACAAACAAATGGGTGATGAAAGCTTGCCTCAAACAATCCATCCGCCTCTTGACGTAAGTGATCTGTAAATTTCATAATAACTCCCCCTTATAAACTGATAAAAAAGACGCCGCCTCCCATAACGGAAGCGGCGTCTCGAACAGTCATATCTAGGTAAAAGCCATATGAGTCGTATCGCCCACTTCCCTACGCTAGCGTGAACTAGATCAGGTTCGAAGGGTCTGGACCATGTCCATCTCAGCCGCGTGACGCGACTCCCCTAGTGGCAAACATTATGAAATTCAGTCGTCTTCGACCACATTCTATCAATCTTTTCATCAATTGCAAACCTTTTCTGATTCTGTTTTTCATTCATCGCTTAGGGAATGGATAAATGAACTCATTTACATGAAAAGGATGTGTCCGGATTGAATACGATTTTATTGACGATTGCCTTACTCTTCATCAGTTTGAACGTGTTTTGGTTTTTCAAACGTAAAACGTACAAGCAAACAGGATTTGACGGGAGATTGTTCGCTCAGTTGTTCGTCAGCCTACTTGGTGTCATGTTAGGATTCACATTGATTTATTATGCTTTGTCTCGTGATTCAGTCATTCTTGTGACTTCACTCGAATCCATGAATGCCGTTGAACCGACTTGGGAAAACCTCCTGTATTTCAGCGGGGTCACTTTATTATCAATCGGATTTGGTGATTTGTTGCCGATTGGTTTGACCCGATTATTCGCCATCATCGAAGGCGCCATCGGTATTTTGTTACCGAGTGCCTTCTTCATCAAATCGATGTATCGAAAAGACAAGTGAACATGTCCTAGCGCCCCGTGATGAGTAAGAACATATTAAATGCGACGAGACCAAGGGGAAGCATCGCAACCAAAATGATTGGCCATTTCTTTAAACGAATGCCGACAAAGAGGACAAGACTTCCGACTAGAAGAGCAATAAATGTCGTATATGGGTTCATGAAAAAACGCTCCTTTCTCTATAAGGAGCGTTTCCCGGCTCTCGGCCTCATTAATCGTTCGAATGTCGAAGTGTAGCACATGCGGCACGGACGCGTCTGGCTTCTTCTTCCCGGAAGACGAAATCACCTTGTTCCGCGACACGCTGCGCGCAAAAGAAGAAGAGTGATTGCAGGCGGTCATGTGTGTCTTCAATGGCACTCAACTCAGCTGAAGCGTATGTTGCCGTGAGCATCTCCCATAACTCTTCTGGCAAATGGTCGCGGATCCCGTCACCGGACTTCCCGAGATTCACGGAGAATTCCGTCGCATAGCCAATGTTCCACTCCATCATCTGACGGAGCATATTCCGCATGATGTCGAGGTGGTCGAGCGCGTATAACACCTGGTGTCGCTTGATTCCTTTGACAACATAAAGTGACACCCACCAAAACTCATTCCAACATGCCGCATACTCGTCAGCAGACGGACGTTTCACACGATACGACATGTCTGACGGCGTGACGACTGGATGATGATCTCGGTCGAAGATAATTTGACTGAGCGAGTCGGCTTCGAGCATGGTTTCAAGTTGATCCACACTCCGAATCGTCAAATCAATCCGATGTCCGTCTACATATTGCACTAAAAACGTTACATGTCGTCCGGAATCAGCCGTATCAGGTGTCTGCATGATTAATACCTCTCCAAACGTGTCAATCCATGAGCGATCGGCCGCAACCGCTCGGACGTCTTCCACATAAAAGGCAAGGTCGACATCCTGGTACGGGTCTGGTCGGATGTTCGGATTGACGAGTGAGCCGTTCAAGACGACCGTTCGAATGTGCTCGCGTTCTTTTGCGAACGCAGTCAACTGCTCAATGATTTGTTCTGGTTTCATTCTACAATCGCCCCCAATGAGCGCGCGACTTGAATCGCCTGCATCGCGTCTAGTTTTGTTTGTTGTAACGTCACGTTCGAAAAATCAACCCCGTCGACGAGTGCCCCTCTGAAGTCGGCACCACGGCACACCGCATGTTGAAGTGTCGCCCGTGACAAGTCCGCCTGATGCCAGACCGTCTCGGTCAAGTCCGTTCCGTATAGGTCCGCTTCGACTAAGCGTACATGGGACCAATCCATTTTTTTGAGCGACACGTGACGAAGGTTGACGAACGACCAGTCCCCTTCCGTTACAAGGACACCTTCAAACTGACTTTCTTCAAAGGAAGACCCGGTCATTTTACATTGTTCAAACTCACTCGTGAACAAATTGGCACCATGGAATTGACAGTTCAAAAATGAACTCCCAACATGACGGGACGCATTCCATTTTGAATCCGTGAAGTCGCAGTTGATGAACTGACAGCGTTCCGTCTGTAGTTCCGTCGCATCAACGTATGTGAAGCGACAGTTCTCGAACGTAACGTGTGACAACACTTCGTCACGGAGTGTCACGTCACGAAAATCTTCATCTCGATATTGCGTATGTGGTTGAAACATATGATCCCTCCTTCAGGTATACTAGAACAGATTACAATGATTGGAAGTGATATAGATGGATCTCGTATTTCCTACTGAACACGGCGTTTTCAATTACCGCGTTGCCGGTATTTTTGTGAAAGACGGTCACGTATTGATTCACCGAAACGTCCGGGATGACTTTTGGGCATTACCCGGCGGTCGCGTCACGCTCGGTGAAGAGGCCGCAACCGCCCTCGCACGCGAGTTACATGAAGAATTGAACATGCGTGTGACCGATACCACGTTCGCCTTCGTGCACGAGAACTTGTTTACCTATAATGACCAGCCGTTTCATGAGATTGGACTGTACTTTTATGTAGACGGTGACCTCCCGCTCCAAGACGGAGACTTCTATGGACCCGAAGGAGATCACCTGATTTATCGTTGGCAAAAGCTTGACCGTCTTCAAGACGTCACGCTCTATCCGGAAGTACTTGCTCAACTACCAAATCGCTTGCCAGCTCATTCACTCAATCCGGCTTGAACGTAGAGAAGCGATTTCAACTCGTTTAAATGTCGAATCTCATACGTTGACTCAATCGTCGCGGCGACTTCGTTCGGATTGAACCAGCACGTATCCAAACCATACATCCGCCCACCGGCGATGTCTGCCGTGACCGAGTCACCGATAATCAAACCTTTCTCTGGCGCTACATTCGGGATTCGGTCGAAGACGTAGTCGAAAAACGGTTTCATTGGTTTTTGCGAGCCGGTCGCATCCGATACGAAGACATCTTGGAAGTAAGGCAATAGTCCAGATGACTCTAACCGTTTGAATTGCGTCTCCGTCACACCGTTTGTGACGATATAGAGCGGATAATCGTTGCTCAGCTTTCGCACGACCTCCAAAGCACCATCAATCATGTGTACGCCTGCATGTAAATAGTCTCGATATTGCTGTTCGACATATGGTCCATCGACCGTGAGACCGAGCGAATCGAACAGTTTCGTATGACGACCGATGAGCACTTCTTCCCGGTCCACTTCGCCGCGCTCAAACGCACGCCACAGGCCCGTGTTGATGTCGACATAGCGCGACTTCACCTCATCCGTCATCCGGACATTGTAGGATGCAAGTAACTGTTCCAAGGCGACATGTTCACTTTGTTTAAAATCTAGTAGCGTGTCATCAATATCAAATAAAATCGCTTCATAACGTTTCATATTTCTTTCTAACCCCTCTCTTCGTCTAACTGTACAGGAAGTAGAAACGAACATCAAAAAAGGGAGATATGACGTATCCCCCTCTCAATGTCTATTAGATGACTGGTTTGATTTTTGAGCTCCATAATTAATCAATATCACAAGTACCCCAATCAATATCGCGACCGACCACATATGAACAATCCCCATTAGATTTAACGGCTTGAAGAAGTATCCCCAATCGTTCTCAAACAAGTAGGCAAAATAAACCGACACACCATATGATCCAAGCAAGGAAGCTAATACAAAGCGTATTCGTAAATGTCTCAAAGATTGCTTCGTTACCCACCAAATGACAATCGGTACAATTAAATATCCAAATGGAAAACCCCAAACATAATCCATTGCCGCCACAAAAAACGCCCAAGGCACGAAGAGGAATAAACTCACACAGAAAGTTTTCATCGTCTGCTCCTAAATTTGTTGAATTTATTTGATTCAAGTTTACCAAATCCAAAACATTGACATGTTTATTTTTCTAAAACAAGTGAATACTTCTTATGGTGAAGAAAAAATAAAGGAGTGTTCAAATATGCATACAGATTTTACGAACATGTACATCAATGGTGAGTGGGTAAATGGCTCAAGCGAGAAGTCGATTGACAACGTTAATCCATTCTCGAACGAGACTCTCTTCTCGATTCAATCAGCGGATGAAGAGGACTTGAATCGTGCTTATGAAGCAGCAAAAGCGTCTCAGTCGGACTGGGCCGACATGCTTCCACAAGCACGCCGTGAATTGATTGAGAAGTTTGCCCAGCTGACGATGGACAACAAAGACTTTATCGTCGATTGGCTCGTGAAAGAGTCCGGTAGTACACGCATCAAAGCAGAGAGTGAGTTCGCCGCATCAATGGCCATCATCAAAGAAGCCGCGACATTCCCTTTCCGTATGGATGGGCTCATCAAACCATCGATTGTGCCGAATAAAGAGAACCGGGTATATCGCAAACCACTTGGGGTCATCGGCATCATCAGCCCATGGAACTTCCCATTCCACTTGGCTGTCCGTTCAATCGTGACAGCTCTTGCAACCGGAAATACGGTCGTCGTCAAACCGGCCACTGCGACACCGGTCACGGGTGGTCTCCTATTCGCATCCCTCTTCGAAGAAGCAGGACTTCCAAAAGGTGTGCTCAACGTTGTCGTCGGACGAGGGTCTGAAATCGGGGACGCCATCGTCGAACACCCAATCCCGCGCCTCATCTCGTTCACAGGTTCGACCGAGGTCGGTCAAGGGATTGCAGAAAAGGCAGGTCGTTTGTTGAAGAAAACAGCACTTGAACTCGGTGGGAATAACGTGTTTGTCGTTCTCGATGATGCCGACCTCGACCGTGCCGTCGAATCAGCCGTCTACAGCAAGTTCTTCCACCAAGGACAAATCTGTATGTCGACGAACCGAATCCTCGTCGCCGAATCGATTCATGACGAGTTCGTGAATCGTTATGTCGAGCGCGTTAAACAGTTGAAAGCAGGTAACCCGAATGAAAAAGATACGCAAGTCGGCCCGCTCATCGACCACGATCAAGTCGATCGCATCTTAGACCAAATCGAGAAAACGGTTGATGCCGGTGCGACCGTTCATACTGGCGGGACAGCGGACGGCAACGTCCTCGAACCGACCGTCCTCAGTGGCGTCACGAATGACATGCCGCTCGCGAAAAACGAAATATTCGGTCCTGTCGCGGTCATCCTTTCGTTTAAAGATGACGAAGAGGCTGTCCGTCTTTCGAACGAATTACCGTACGGATTGAGCGGTGCCGTCCATGGCTCGGTTTACCGTGCAACCAATTTTGCACGAAAAGTCGAAACTGGCATGATTCACGTCAACGATCAGTCGGTCAACGATGAACCGCACATGCCGTTCGGAGGCGAGAAAAACTCTGGCCTCGGACGCTTCAACGGTGAATGGGTACTCGAAGAGTTCACGACGCTTCAATGGGTGTCCGTCATGCATGAACGTCGCGAGTACAAACCGTTCTTCTCGTAATACAAAAAGTGTTTCGGCAACTCGCCGAAACACTTTTTTAGATTTTCTTCACGAACTCCGACTTCAGTTTCATCGCACCAAGTCCCTCGATTTTACAGTCGATGTCATGGTCACCTTCCACGAGTCGAATCCCCTTCACTTTCGTTCCTTGTTTGACGACAAGCGAGGTCCCTTTCACTTTTAAATCCTTAATCACGGTGACGGTATCTCCGTCTTGAAGCGGATTTCCGTTCGCATCTTTGATTTGTGACGCCGCTTCCGCTTCTGCCGCCTCACGCGGTGACCATTCATATGCACATTCCGGGCATACGAGCAACGGACCATCCTCGTACACATAAGATGATTGGCATTTAGGGCAATTCGGGTACTCAGTCATTCCATTTCCTCCATTCGATTCACTCGTTCCAGTATATCGTATGGTGGCTCCATCTTTCTAGACCGTTCACTCTTCCGTAGGCGATGCAGGACCTTCTAAATCAAGTTGATAAAACGATAAATCGAGCCATTTGCCGAATTTATATCCGGCATTTCGAATCGTACCGGAATGAACGAATCCAACTTTTTCATGCGCACGGATACTCGTCACGTTCGATGCGTCGATTCCACCAATCACCGTTTTCACTCCTCTCACTTCGGCGATACGGATGATTTCTTTTAACAGTTTGTTACCAATGCCTTTCCCGCGGTAACCGGGATGCACGTAGACTGAATGCTCGACCGTATAATGGTACGCTGGCCACGGACGGAATGGCCCGAACGTCGCAAACCCCATGACGACGTCATCCTCGACCCATACGATGATTGGACAATCTTGTTCTTTCTTCTCCTCATACCATGCCACTCGATTCTCGAGTGTCACCGGTTGATAGTGATAGACGGCCGTACTGTTTACAATCGCATCATTGTAAATATGTAAAATCATTTGAAGATCATCTCGTCGACAATTGCGAATCATCCCCATACCACCTTTTCGTTTTTTTCATTATACGAATCCCCTCTTCAAAAGACACGAAAAAAGTGACCGGTCCCATCAACCGGTCACTCAAATCATGCGGCTAAGCGGTCACACATCGAGGCGCATTCAGTACAAACTCTTGCGCATTCTTGGCAATGTGCGTGCTTATGTTTCCCGCACTCCTGTGCGCATGCTTTACAGATGACCGCACACGCTCGCGCGAGTTCAGGAACGAATGCCGAGTCACGCGTCATCGCCTCGGCAAGAAACGCACAGGCAGCGGCACATTCGCGGTCGAGTCGGATACAATCGACCATCATCTGAACATCTTTTTCTTCTAAACAAGATTCCAGGCAGTAGTTGCACGTTTCTACACATTCGTGGAGCATTTCAAGTTCGTTCGCATAAATCCGGTGAGCCATACATCATTCCCCTTTCGCTTCCTCAACTTTAGACACATTACTCCTGTTCCCTAATAAGCGAAAGAAAAACGACCCGGTTCAAGAATCCGGGTCGTTCACGAACTTACGATACAAGTAAGCGATTCGATTCAGCAGTGACTCATCATATTGTTTCGGCATGAAACGATAGCGATACAATCGATACATCCGCTTCAAGTCTTCCCACTGATGATCGATTTGTTGCCCTTGTCTGAAACGTGCCAAATCAATCAAGAAAATCTGCCCGTTCGGTGTCAAAATGATATTACGCAAGTGAACATCCGATGGCGTTAGTCCTAATAACCGTGCTTGTCGAAGCGCTTCATCCACTACCTCGATGTAAGAAGGGTCAATCCAGACGCCTTCCGTCAGACACTCAAATAGCGTCTTTCCTTCGATGTAATCCATAACGATATATGACGGACCAGAATCATAGCACTTCGGAAAGTAAGGGAGTCCCTTTAGTTTTTTATAGATTGCTGCTTCTTCGGTTGCGATTTGTTCATAGCCTGGAAAGAACACTTTAATGACACGATTCTTCTCCTTTAAACGAAACACGGCCGCACTTCGTCCAATTCCATGTAATCGAAGATCTGGGTGCATCGCGGCTACCTGAAACGAGTCACCCACCCGCTCGAAGGTGACGTCCGCATATTGTTCATAGTCACTCATCTGTCACGCCTCTTTCCTATTTCTCTTCTCTCTCATCATAGCGCATACAAGCTCATTTGACGCCAAAACTGCTCGAGTAGGTGACAAGTGACGTCTTTTCTCGTAAGACGTATAATGAAGAGCGACTGACAACCAAGGAGGAGTTACTATGCAACGCATCGCTTTGACAGAAGAATTATCATTCTCACGCATCGTCCATGGAATGTGGCGTCTCGCTGATTGGGACATGACCCCACAGGAACGCCTCACGTTTATCGAACAATGTCTCGAACTTGGCATCACGACATTCGACCATGCAGACATTTATGGCGGTTACACATGTGAAGGTTTATTTGGAGAAGCCTTAAAGTTAAAGCCTGAACTCCGAGATCAAATGGAGATCGTCACAAAGACAGGAATTAAATTGACGGGGTCATTCAACCCAGGTCAAACACTCAATTATTACGATACGACAAAAGAGCATATCATCGCGCAAGCAGAGCGTTCGTTAAAAGAGTTGGCCATTGACCACATTGATACATTACTCATCCACCGTCCAGATCCGCTGATGAATCCGGATGAAGTTGCCGAAGCCTTCATCACCTTGCGCGATAGTGGTAAAGTACGTGAATTCGGTGTATCTAACCATGTTCCGGCTACACAGAACTTGCTTCAATCTCGCCTTCCATTCCAACTTGTGACGAATCAACTCGAACTCTCTCCGATGCAATTGAAACATTTTGAGGATGGATCGGTCGATTTGTGTCACGAAAAACGAATGCCACTTATGGCTTGGAGTCCACTAGCCGGTGGTCAACTCTTCAAAGATGAACAGTATGCACCCCTTCGTGAAAAACTCGAGGAAATTCGTGCACGTCACAATGCAAGCGGAATTGATTCGATTGTGTATGCATGGCTCGTCAAACACCCTGCGAACATTATGCCGATTATCGGATCCGGAAAAATCGAGCGCGTTCAGACAGGAGTCGACGCCCTTCAAATCGACCTCACTCGTGAAGAATGGTTCGAAATTTTGAAGGCGGCACGCGGTCGAGATGTTGATTGAAGGAAACTTCATCAAATAAATCCCAGTGAATTATAAAGTGATAATTTAGAAGAATAATCGGCTTTTTTCAATGTCTCGTAATATCAACGTTTTTTCGTCAAAAATCGACATACAAAAAAAGTTAAAAAGTAAAAATAAGTCATAAATGGTTTTATACCCCGTCCAGTTCAAGTTGGACGGTTTTTTTGATTTTTTTTCGAAATAACAAATTAATTTTCCTAAGACTAAAGTCACAAAAAATTGGTGCTAGAATGGTGAAAGTGATTCATCGAAGGAGAGTACCGATGTGAAAAAGTACCTGATTTTCAGTACCCTCGTCATCCTGTTTTTCTTATTCGGATGCGAGGAAGAACGCGCACTCCGACTCCAACCCGCTCCTGAATATTATCAAGGACGTGCCCTGTTACCAAACGGACAACAAATTGAAATGCCCGAATCGGATCGTGCAGCGATTATCGAGTTATGTCAGCCTGACAACGCGATTCAAAGAATTCCAAGTGGTGAAAGACATTGGCTCGGGACGGTCACATTGAACCAACCGTTGACTAATGCCGCCACCGAATCTTCTTTTCCAACCGCAACTTTTTTCACTGTCGAAGATAAATCATATGTCCAATGTCAACTCGATTCCGTCACATATGCCACCGAAATTAACACGCTTCCTGAAAGTTTAAACGATGTTCAATATACGGCTGAACCTTATCCGGATGTTCCGAAATTCCGATTTGCTGAGCCCCATGAATATGAGCATTTCGCACAAGAGATGAAAAAGCCGATAGGTAATGAGCCCTATCCAGAAAGAAAAGGGATCGAGCATACACTTTTCCATATCACGATGCCTTTCAGTGGTGAATTTGAACTGACCTTTACATCGTCCGAAGCCAAAGACCGCCTCGTCATTCCTGTCGAATCAACAAGGCATCCCTATTTGTCACTCGGGCTCGGGACAGAAAAGTCTGATGAGGTGTTACAATACGCGATTTATACGAGCCGAGATCAAAATGACTATCAAGAAGTATTGCGACCGAAAGAAGCGCATATTTCACAAATGTTCGGAGCCAAAACAGCTCCGCAACTCCCTTCGGTTCTTGTACCGGGTCATGAGTATCCACTCTACAGTTTTACGTTCATGAAAAACGGAACGGCCCATCGTCAGAACGTCTCCTTGACGTATCATGAACCCAAGTTGTTGTATGGAAAAGAATTGAGTGAACAAATTCACGACAAATTAAGTAGTCAACGTCATGTCATTTTTCATGACTTGGCACTCCTTGGAACGGAATCAAAAGATGCCTCCTTCCTACAACATGTCGGTCAAGATGAAATGGAATTTATTTTTGGCGCCATCAAACGAGCTAACGCGACCGCCTATGCAGGCAAGACCGCTTCCACACCTTATGTGACCCTATTTCAAGGGATATGCGCCCAAACGTTTGATGTTAGCTATGATGGTGCAGATGTGTACGTGACCAATTCAGAGACAGGCGCCCATTTTAAGCTACTACGTGAGGATGCCATCAAGTGGTATAACCTGTTTGAACAAAACACTTAATCTGACAGATGCGAATGCGTCTGTCTTTTTGCATATTCATGAAGCAAATATAGTACGATGAGACATATTTTTTGGGAAGATAGGAAGAGAAAGGAGTGAATCTTTGTGACAAATCCATTTATACGTGACGTGAACCATCATTGGCGCGTCTCCTATCGACAAAACGGGTATCCCCATGTGCAACAGGGCTGGGTGTTACCTCCAGAACAAAAAGAGGAGTTCGATCCATTTATTTTGATGGCAGAAGACTGGTTCAAGCGTGGGACGTTTTCGGACCATCCCCATCGTGGGTTTCAAACAATCACGTATGTCATCGATGGTCGTCTAGAACATATTGATAATCATGGGGGACATTCGATTTTGGACGCCGGTGATGTTCAGTATATGAACGCCGGATGGGCCGCTAGACACGCCGAAGAAGCGGTCGACGATGATTTGATCCATACGCTGCAGCTCTGGTTGAATTTGCCGAAGTCATTAAAAACAACAACCACTTCCTATCAGAACGTATACGTCGAGGACGCACCCCTCGTTCCTTTCGACGGCGGGCAGCTTCGTGTCTATTCCGGCGAAATCGCGGGTGTAAAAGGGCCGATGGAAAGTCTCGTCCCCATCACGATGACAGAAATAACGCTGAAAGAAGGTGGCGAATACGAACACATCTTGCCTGCGAATCATAACAGCTTTTTGTACGTACTCGCTGGTTCAATTGAAGTTGGGTCTTCCAAAATCCCGCTCAGTAAAACTGATGTGGCGACACTGACGTTCGATGAAACATCTGAAGCGATGAGCACACTTCAACTGAAGGCCACGACGCGTACACGGGTGCTCATCTATTCCGGAAAACCGATTCGCGAAGACTATATTGCGCATGGTCCATTCGTGATGAACACGGAAGAAGAAATCCGCCAAGCTTTCCGCGATTATCATAGCGGCGGGTTCGGGCCCCCAGCCGTCAAATAAACAAAGGGAGCCTCTCGACTAGAGAGCTCCCTTTTCTGATTATGATCGATCTGGTTGTAGGACCGTCTGTTGTGTTGGAACATGACCGATCGGGACAGTCCGTTCGACGAGAACGTAACGCTTGCCCTCCACTTCAAACTTGCGGTCGCCAAGGTAGTGAGCGCTCTTTCCATCTTCGTATAGTTTCGACAAGATAGCAGGTACGTACTCTTCTAGTTTTGTATAGTGCTCATCGAGGGTCATGACGATATTGCCACCCTTATATCCGAGCCAGTAACTATAAAAGAACCAACCTAACGACAGAACTCCGAGAATTCCTAATCCAATTGTGAGTAATTCCATCATGTTATTCCTCCAATTTTTTCATAACAATCTGACGTTTTGGGGTGAACCCGATTTCGCCATAAAACGAGGCGGCATCCGTATTACTCATCCAGTAATCTAGTTCAATCGATCTGAATTGGTGGTCAAGCGCCCATTGCTCCATCCATTCCATCACACGTCGACCGTAACCGTTCCGTTGATACATGGGGTCGATACTGATGTGATGAACATACACCACGCGAACAGCTTGACGAAACGCGTTCGCCTCACCCACTTTCTCTTCGAACCATATGTAACCGATTGGAGTTGCTTCAAGCTGCATCACCATATAGTGATGGCCGGGTCTTCCAATCAGTGTCGAAAAGGCTTCGTACATCTTCTCTTCCTCATACTCCGCAAAAAAGGTCGGATTCATATGGACGTGATGCTCATGGATGGAACGATTCAACCGTGCGATGAGACGGGCATCAATCGTAGGGATAAATGTGATCTCCATCATCAGGTATAGTTTGAATGGTTTCGATCTTCGTTTACACCGTGCGGTTTTTCAGTTCCGCGCAACGTATGCTCACTCGAAGCCTCCGTTCCTTTCCCATTTAGGCGACGTTGAAGCGGACGGGCCAAAAAGTAACCAATCAAGAGCGAACTAGGTAAGACGAGAAAAAATGTACCGAGCAATGTCAACATGTACCCTTTGTCCGAGTCTCCGGCAATCGCGCGGAGGACAAAGAACAGACCGACGAAAACAAGTGCGGCCAAAGCATATTCCACACATTTCCCGAGAAATCGTTTCACACGACATCTCCCCCTTCAAGGTTTGATGTATTATACGACCATTTCCATAAAAAGGTTTCACACGTCTTGATTTTCTTTATACCACTTCGTCGCCAACCGTTCCGTCTCGATGACCCAGTCATGCTTTCCTTTAATGTATCCTTCCATGTCTTCTGGGTGCTGTGCCGCAAGTTGAAGCTTCAGCTCACCATACGCATCGCGAACGTCAGGATAAGCTCGCAAGTAATCCCGGAAGGCAAGGTGTCTTATGACATCCGGATTCCCTTCTTCAAACACATGCACGTGAACCGTCCGTTCTTCTTCTCCTTTACGGAAATAGCGACGCTTCGGAATCCCATATTCACCAAGTCCACGGTACCCGAGTGCCTCCATCCGCTCCGTGTAGTCATCGACTCGTTCGATGTCCCGTACGACCGGCATCATGTCGATGATT
The DNA here is from genome assembly GCF_002009685.1 of Exiguobacterium sp. HVEsp1. Taxonomy (GTDB): domain Bacteria; phylum Bacillota; class Bacilli; order Exiguobacteriales; family Exiguobacteriaceae; genus Exiguobacterium; species Exiguobacterium profundum. The sequence goes on from NZ_KV917367.1 coordinate 2,747,990, forward strand.
GGTTTTGCAGCCAATCCTTCGACCGATGTACTTCCAATATGATGGATCGCGACAAGCTCCTCTTCGAATAACCGACTCAATTTACCAGCCTCTTCTTCAAACTTTTGATTCCATTCTGGATTGTATTTCACTACTTCGACTTTTCTCATGATTCGTTCCTCCTTTTTTAAAAGAACTCTTTATTCTCATCATACCCTTTCTAAACATCGCTCGACATGAGGGATTCCACTTCAAATGGTTTGTACACAAATAAAATGGGAAACCTTATATTAATGACTTGAGAACTGGAGAGTGAATGGATATGTTGACTGAAGAACAAATCGAAACGTTTAAAAAACGATTATTGAAAGAAAAAGCAAAAACCGAAGGATACATGGATAATCGGGAAGAGACATATGATGAAGGAGAGCTCTCTCATTACGACAACCACCCTGCCGACTCGGGCGAAGAGCTCTTTTTACGAGAGCGAGACCAAGCCCTTAATGAGCTCGATGAAGAGTTCTTGAGTGACGTCGATAAGGCGCTATTAGCCATTCAGAATGGGACATATGGACAATGTGAGGTGTGTGGGAAAGACATTGAACTAGACCGTCTGGAAGTCATTCCAGAAGCCACCCTTTGCATCGAACACGCCCGGGCACAAGAAGAGGAAGAACACGCGCATGAAGTCGATCGACCGGTTGAAGAAGACGTGTTGAACCCTAATGAGACAGCTCGACGCAAAGAGTTAGACGGAACGGATCAACCTGGTCAAAAAACGGACGCCTTCTCCCAAGTAGAAGACTACGGAAGCTCAGATACGATTGCCGACAGCGAAGGCAACCACGATCCGACGCGCGAACAGTAAAAGATGCCCTGACCTCATTCGAGAGGCTCAGGGCATCTGTCTGCTTAAAACGTGGCTTTTACCGGAGAAGCACCACCGAGGCGCTCCGCCAGTTTCATCGGGTCGACGGCATTCCCAGCTGAACTAGCCGAGAAATTGTAGTCCCCTTTATAAATCTCAAAGTGTAAGTGCGGACCTGACGAGTTGCCCGTGTTTCCGATTTGACCGATCGGTTCGCCTTGGCGTACTGACTGACCTGTCTTGACATCCACTTTGTGCAAGTGTGCATACACGGTCGTCCATTTTTGACCGTCTACGTTGTGTTCGATTTGTATGTGGTTTCCATAAGGTCCACTGGAGCTGACTTTTGTCACTTTTCCAGCTTCCGCGGCGTATACAGGTGTACCTGTTTTGGCAGCAATATCGAGACCATTATGGAATGTGTATCCGAACTGTCCACTCGCCGAACCGAACCCTTGAGAGAGGCGACCTTCCGCCGGCATTAAAAACCGATCGGGTGCCATCGCTTCATACCGTTTCTTTAAATCACTCAACTGATTCGTTTGTTTCTTATATTGTTTCGACTTTTCGTCATATGACGCTTTCACGTCTTGACGTGTCGCTTCAATTTGCTCTTGTTCTTCTTTCAGTTGCTCCAATGCTTCATTTGCTTGGTTTTTCTTTTCAACAAGCTCTTGATGTGCTTCTTCCGCTTCAGCGGCTTCCGCTTTCGCACTCGGCAACACCGAAGAAACGACTTTTGCGAAGAGCGACTGTTCTGCAGGAATGAGTGACTCCTCCACTTCTTCTAATTCTTTAGAAGTTCCTTCAATTTTATCTCGCAATGCCTCCGCCTTATGGTCGACTTGCTTCAACTTCGTTTGAATGGCGTGAATGGATTGTTTCGTATCTTTAACCTGCTGCTCCGTTTGTTGCAATGACTTTTCCGTTTGAACGAGGTCTTGCGGGGACATGTTGTCGGCAGATGCGATTTGTCCTTGGAATAAGAGAACACCAACACCCGCTGTCATGATGAGTTGTTTCCACATATATATAATAAACCCTCCAAATTAATACATTCATGAGCTTCAAAAAAGCTACATGTGCGAATATACCACTGGGGGTTAAAAAATTCAATATATGAAGTTTTTCATTTTCATGTCATACATGACAGCATGATGTGATATTTTCAAGTGTCACTTCACAAGGATTTCACTAGCGTTTTTTTGTATAGTATCCCACCCAGACGATACCACCGATGGAAAGGAGTGTTACACTCACACTAACTACTAGTATACCTCGCGACAGGTCGGGTGAAAGATTTGTTGTCAGCGCAATCAGGGTCGCGGTATTTCCACTAATCAGCGCAATGATACAGATGACCAACAACCGCTTCATCAAGCGTCCTTCACCATTTCAAATTGGGCAATCTCGTCTTGGACAAATCCCAATCGTCGTGCCGCTTCGACCCATTCAGGACGGTCTGATGTCAACGTGACATGAAGTGGCGATCGGCTCGCGGCCGCCCGCAATAGCCATTCCGCTTCTTCTGCTTGTCCAAAAACATCGAGCAAGACGTGATCGCGGTATAACAAAAATCCTATTCGATTCCCTTCTACGACTTTCACTAACTCAGCAGCTTGTTGGGTCACGCGCACATCGCGTTGCCAAATCGGAACGTGACTCGCCGCCGGATACAACTCATCAAATAACGTTTGAATCGGTTCATACGTCATGTCTGCGTTCGTTTCTAATGACACCGCTTGGAAGTAGAGAATTTCTCGAGTCGTTTCGTAACCTAGTCGTTCATAGAGAGACACTGCCGCATCATTGCCTTGAATGACTTCGAGTAAACGAGTGCCTACTGCCGCCTCTTCAAATCGTTTCATCAATTCGGTCGCGACTCCTGCTTTTCGGACATGTGGGGCGACAGCAAGCCCACCACAACGTGTCTGCCATCCTGAATCAAGATGTGCAATCCCGGTTAACACGACACCGACAGGTTCTTCACCATCATAGGCTACAATGGAACGGGACGGCTGATTTTGATCACGAACAAGAAAAACATCTTCGAAAGTCTGCTCATCAAATTGAAACGGAATAATATAATCAGAAAAACCGCTCATAAACGCGCGGTATAAATCTTGTAATGGTGGATTTTGACGGTATGTAAACTGTGTCGACATATAATTCTCCTTTCTGAATGAAAATCAATAAAGCCCGAAGGAGACTCCTTATGAAAATTACGCTCGAATATCGAAATGATACGCATCAATCGATTCTCAATACGTTCGTACTACCGACGGACCAAGAAAAGTATACGACCCTGCCCAAAGACATGGATGATCCATTACCTGATGGCGTTCATCCGATTGTCATCGTCGCATCGAAACCAGTCGGGATGTTCTTACTGCATGACAACGAACGCGTCATTTCCTATACGACCGAGTCGAATGCTTTGCTCTTCTCCGCCTTTGCTATTAACTATGAGGACCAAGGGAAAGGCTACGCTAAAGCGGCACTCCAAGCACTTCCGCAGTTCGTAAAGCAACATTTCCCTCACATTCGTGAAATCGTCCTGTCGGTCAATCTGAAAAACAAAGCCGCTTTCTCCCTTTATACGAACGTTGGGTGGAGCGATACCGGACGTCGAATCGGTGGACCGATTGGCGAACAACGTATTCTTTCCTTAACGATTTGAGGCATCCATTCGTGTCAAACTCTCAAATACGTTTTGCCAGTAAATCTGACGATGCGGAACTAAATCGGCTTGCGTGATTTGAACAAGATGATTCGTCATCAGTGAGCGTCCCTCAATCGTGCACATGCGTCCTGCTGTGATCGACATCAGTTCATTTCTTTGAACAGCTACGACATCCATCACTTCCTGGTCGTCAAACCGAAGTGTTTCATCTTGATAGACGTAGCCGTACGTATGTGCAAACTCGCGATCAAGAAACTCGTCCAGTTCAATCACGTCTTCAAAGATTCCCATAAAGGTGAGTTGTTCGAACGTCAATGACAGTCCGAGCTCTTCTTCAATTTCACGAACGCCATTCGCTGTTGTCTCATCTGTTGCGAGGTGTCCCGCTGCCGTAATATCATATTTCCCGGGAAAATCCTGTTTATCCATGCTCCTCCGCTGAAGATAAATGAGGTCTTCTTTCCAGAACCAGCAGTGGAACGTCTCATGCCAATCCTCGTCAAGATGAACTTGATTTCGCTCCTTCTCCCCTATTTTCCGGTAATTCTCGTCAAAAATAGTGAGGTGCTCCTTCATTCCGACACCCCATCTTCTAAAAATCGGATAATCCCATTCGTCGTATCTAACTCAACTTGAATGCCAATCGGGAAAACGTGTGATGGAAACGTGTGACCGATATCGACATTCGTCAAAATCGGAAAATCTTTTTCTCCGATGATTTCAAGCAACAAGTCGTTGAATGAGAAGGGAGCTGATTGATCTTGAAAATGCTCATGCTTCCCGATAATCAGACCCGAAATCTCATCAAACACACCCGCCAGCTTCAGCATACTAAGCGAACGTTCTTCTTCAGCCATCGTCTTAAACGAGTCTTCTAGGAATAGAATCGCACCTTTCAAATCGGGATAATAATCCGACTTGAAGAACCCAGACATCGTGTTCAGATTCCCGCCAATCAACGTTCCTTTTGCCTTTCCATCCTTCAGAGAAATCCATCCTTCATTCGGTTGGAACGTCTTGATACGTTGTTGCGTCGACCAATCGAGCATCTCTTCCGTCCATTCATCAGGGATATGTAACTGAAACGGAGCCGTTCGTTCTAAACAGAGGATGTCTTTGACATATTGCTCCCCCGTCTCGAACATCCCTCCGTATTCACCGAATGAGGGGACGATTGCCGGACCGTAAAATGTGACGACGTCCGTTTTGGCATAACAGGCCATCAAGATTGCCGTGACATCACTATATCCCATGATGATTTTAGGATGACGTCGGAGTTGTTCATAATCGATATATGGTAACACCGAGTTCGAATTTGTTCCACCAATTGTACTGATGATCGCTTTCACTTCAGGATCATGTAAAAATGCGTTCAATTCGTCAGCACGATCCCGAATGGACGAGGACCGATATCCTTCTGTTTTATATGTACACGTGCCCTCTTTCACCTTGAATCCCATCCGCTTGAGCTGTTCAACCCCACGTTGGTAACGCCCCTCAAACTGAACAGGTGCCGGAAAAGAAGGCGTAATGATCCCTATCGTATCCCCCACTTGCAACTTTGGCGGTTTAATTATGATCCCCACTCCCTCGTAACATCATTATGACCGCATTATACCTTAGGAGTGGTAAGTCATGCTTCAAAATAAATCAGGGTCTTCCGATAACGTTCTCACTTTTCGAACTTTCGCCGGGCGTCCTGTCCATCCGAGTGCCACAAAGAAAAATGCACCTGCGAGTACACCAAATAAAGCGGTCAACCCTACTTGAATCCCCACAAATCCATACTGTTCTCCCAGTTTCACGAGGAAGAGCGGTGCGAACAGGCAAGTCATACTGAGTGAAAAAAGACCTCCCCATACCCGTCGCTTTGCATTACCAATGGTGAACCAACCGAACCCGATCCATACACAAGCAACCAATCCTAGCGCACTAACCATCATCCACATGCCCACACCTCACCTTTTCGTTTTCCTTTCTATTCCCCATTTTTCTTGTGATTCCTACTATTTTTTCAAGTAATGAGAGAATTTCCGGGTAAAGGTAAATTAGACAAGATGCGAAACGGGACAACAAAGGAGTGAGGTGTGCATGCGTTCACGATTAACCTTTGCCTTAATCTTTCTCGGTCTTTTTTTAGTCGCCGTTTATTGGATGAGCACGTGGAATGACAATATGGTCGAAGGACAGATTGAACGAATCGATATCCCCCAAATATTGATTGAATCTACCGAATCCTCTAAAGAAGTCACATTGCGTGTCATCTTAATCAATGACCAAACCGAAGTCACCGGCATCGTCAATAGCGTACAAGGGTTACAGAGCGGCCAACTGGTGACAATCGAGGTCATCCCGACGGATTCGAACTTGAACATCGCACGCACCATCGAAGTCACCGCTCCATGATTTTTTGAAATGAAGCGTAACTTTTCCAGAACTGTGGAATATGAGAACAGAATCATAAAAAGGAGTGATCGGATTGATTTCAAATAAATTACTATCTGGAAAAGTAGCGTTTGTGACCGGGGCAGCCTCCGGAATCGGACGTGCCGCGGTCATCCGCTTCGTTCAAGCCGGAGCAAAAGTCGCCATTGTCGATTTGAATGAAGAAGATGCGATGCGTCTCGCAAGCCTTGTCGGGGAAGAACGCGCTATCGGCATCAGTGCAGATGTGTCGGATGAATCCGCAATGAAAGAGGCCTACGAACGGACAATGGAACGATTTGGTCAACTCGATATCGTCTTCGCGAACGCCGGTCGAAACGGGACCATCACACCGATTGAACATTTATCATTGGATGATTGGAATGGCGTGGTGGAGACGAACCTCACTGGAACCTTTTTGACCGTCAAACATGCTATTCCTCATTTGAAAGAGAATGGCGGGAGTATCATTATCACTTCATCGATCAACGGGAACCGCTATTTTAAAAATTTCGGATTCAGTGGCTACGCGACGACAAAAGCAGGTCAAACCGGCTTTGCGAAAATGGCTGCTGCGGAACTCGCTCAATTCGGGATTCGTGTCAATTCTATCTGTCCCGGGGCCATCGATACGAATATTGACGATTCGACCAATCGAGACGATGCGTTGCTCGAAGAAATTGTCATTCCAATCGAATATCCACTTGGGAATCAACCGCTTGCCGGAAAATCGGGCTCCGCGAAACAAGTCGCCGATGTCGTCTTATTTTTCGCGAGCAACATGTCGAGCCACGTCACGGGCTCTGAAGTATACGTCGATGGGGCTGAATCGCTCTTGTAATCGAAAAGCAGGTCACCTCACCCGAGGCGACCTGCTTATTTAAGGATTGGACTTTTCATGACCGCTTTTTGATAGAACGGCTGAAACCCAAGCCGCTCCATGTTGCGACCGGATGCCGAATCGACCTTCGTCGTGACCGTCAACAGATTGCATCCAAGTGCTTTCGCTTCGGCAATTCGTTCCAAAATAAGTTGTGTCTGGTACCCTTTTTGCCGATACGTCGGAACGGTGCTCGTCAGAAACAATTCTCCAATCCCGTCTTGCGTGGCTAAAATCCCACCCGCTACGACAGCATCCTCTTCTCGCACGAGATAAGCATGATTACTCGGTAGTGCGTAAAAGCCTTTGGCTGTATCGACCGTCTCTTGAAGGATTGTGCCCGACTCGGCGAATCCAGCCGCAATGGCGTATGCCCACTCATGGAGTGTCTCATCCTTCACTTTTTCGACCTGGGTCGGTACAGATGTGGAGGCATGCTGTGTCAAATCCAACGTCCATACGTCCAAAAAATGATCGAGCGTGTAGTTACGTTCTTGCAATAAGCGGAGCAAGGAATCTTCCGCTAATGGGCAAACTTCAATATGTAAACGTGATACGTTCTTCCCACGCACCCATTTTTCCATTTGATGCAGGTCGTAAAAGCTTGTCGGCCGATTCAATCCGAATCCGACCGCAAAACTCATATTTCCCATTTTGAACACGTGCCCTTTTCCTTCTACGTGTAGTTCCGCACCTTCATAGGGAGGGGTTTGTTTACGATATCGAATGTAAGCAGACGTCCCCTCTGCTTTGATGCGTTCGATACGCCTTGCCAATTCTAAACGATTCACGCTGTTCCCTCCCTTATATATTCTATGTTGAGTGTAGCACATGTTCACGGTCGAATGAGATGACCGTATTGAATCAGCCGTTCCCGGACTGAAGGGACGAGTTCTACACACTCAAGGACCGTCTCCCACTCTTGTAATGTCACATCGACGACTTCATCTACTTGCAGTAATAGTTGTTCGAGGTCAATCGGTTTCTCGCACACGAGACAATACATATCCAAGAAATATGTGCCCCGCTCAATCGTTGTCACGAACCGGAGTTGCTCAGGCAATACATATAGTCCTAACTCTTCTCTTAGCTCACGGACCGCACCTTGTCGACTCGTTTCCCCAGCCAAAATCGAGCCGCCCGTCCCTTCCCACAGAAGCGGATACGTCTTATCCGGATGACGCTTCGACAGCAATAATCTCCCATCTGGATTGAACGTGAACACTTCGATGACCGTGTGAAACGTATGCGGCTCTAATTCATCCCCACGAAAGTGCGTTCGACCGAGCGGTTGCCGGTTTTCGTCGAGTAAATCCCATACTTCTCGATTCATGGACGAATCTCATCAATCACGAACGAAGAGGAACCTTGAATCTCTTCGATAAAGTGAGATCCGAATAGCATGGCTGGTGTAAAGCTTCCGGCAAGCATCCCACCCGAACCGAGCAACCGCTTGACGACGGCGAGCGCCCCGTAAACAGTGAAGGCATACGTACTTGCCGTTTGAATACGGACGACTACTTTTCGTCCTTCCTCATTCGTTGCTTCGCCCCATACGTACGTCGATGATTTTTCACGTACAGCCTCGTCTGGTCCCGATACGTTTTCGTCGACATAACGGAGCAAGCGTTCCTGCACGGCCTCTTTTCCGAGAATCGGGCTGAACCATGACAAAGCGCGAGCAGCATAGGCGGCCGCTGTCGGTACAGGAACCCAAGTCGTAATATTTGGAATGTCCGTCGTGTAGTAGGCGGTCGAAACGTCTCCCCACGGAATCGCAATGGCGGTACGGCTTCCGCGACCAAAATCAATCGTTCTCCGCTTTGCCCCAATTGGAAATGATGATAATTTGCCGTTCACACGTTCCACACTACTCGACCCTAGTCCACGAACGGCCGTCTTCATGGTTCCTGGTGAGATGCCGGCTGCCGCCGAAAAGCCAAGAGCGAGTGTTGTCGCATCCGGTATCAACTCTTTTAATTTCCGCGCGACACAGTCGGTCGGAATGACATCAAATCCGACACCCGAGCATAAAATCACACCACGTTCTTTGGCTTGAGCAGCTCGCTGTTTAGAATGGACATATTCAAACACTTCGATTTCCCCGGTAATATCTAAGTAATGTGTACCTGTCTCTAGACATGCCTCGATCATCACTTGGCTCGTATCCGTGAAAGGACCTGCACAATGAAGGACTAAATCTACATCGTGAAGCGCCTCGATTGCGGCTTCACGACTCAATGCGAAAATCGATGTTTCGCAACCCAGTTCATCTCCTAGGCGATGAATCGCTCTTGCGTTTCGTCCGGCAAGAACCGGACGCATTCCGTCACGAGCGGCTTGTCGTGCAATCAGCTCACCCGTATAGCCATTCGCCCCATAAATCATCCATCTCATTTTTACCCCTCCTTATGTTAATGTATCCTTGTTCGTTTCCCTAAAAGAAGTTGAATCGAACGAAAAGATCTTGGATGACATCGATGATATACACACTTCCCGTTACAATAAGCAAATATCCGATTGGGATGAGCAGACTTTTCACTGTTTGTAGTTTTGTTATGTCTCCCCGATGCTGTAGTAGACGATCCACCAAGTAAAACAAGGTCGCTGCGAGAAGACTGAGCCATGACAAGACGAGCCCGAATAGTATATGTAAAACAAGCGAAGTGAACCACCTGAATCGTTTCGAACTGAGTCGATTCGCCAACCAGTCACTGCACCATGAGGTCACGACACCGTAGGTCAACATAATCGGAAAACTGACCGCTACATAGGCAACCGTCATCAAAAGGAAGCCATTCAGTACGCTACTCATTCCTCCATTTTCTCCTACACCCATCATAGTGACCCCACACGCTAACAGAATCGCATAGACGGGCGAAGCGATGGATGTTGTGACGATTTTACGATTCCACATCTGCACTCCCCCTAATCCCTTCCAACTTTACACGACCTGTTCTGAAAACGCACAAAAACCAGCCTAAATTCAGGCTGGCTTCGCGATTTGTTAATTGTTTGCAACTTCTCCGGCTTTCGTACGGACCGATTGCATCGCTTCCGTCCATGGAAGGAGTTGGTCGAGCATATCGTTTACCGATTGCGCTTGAACTTCTTTCGGAGCGAAATGCGTACCGTTCTCGAAGTCCGTGAAGAGTGAGAGTGCAGGATGGACACGTACGTGAGCGATTGACAATTCACTCAAAATGCCCCGTAAATGTTCTGTTGCCCGTGCTCCACCAACAGAACCGTAAGAGACGATTCCGGCTGCTTTGTTGTTCCATTCGACGCGTAAGTAGTCGAGTGCGTTTTTAAGAGATGCTGAGATGGAATGGTTATATTCTTGGACGATGAAGATGAATCCGTCCATTTGCGCAATTTTCTCCGACCAGGCTGCAACGCCAGATGCGTCCTGACCCGCTTCGCCGAGAAGTGGCAAGTTGTAGTCTGCGATGTCGATGACTTCATAGTTGGCATCGCCACGTTTGTCGGCGAGTTCTTTCACCCATTCCCCGACTTGTGGACTGACGCGACCTTCACGAGTTGATCCGAGTACGATTCCGATGTTTAACATAGTAGTTCCTCCTTGGTTATGTTGTGATGCATCTGATTTTCCAAACAAGCGATTTAAGAAACTCATTTCATGCCCTCATATTCTTTCTCAAATGTTTTCGTGCTTCTGACCGTATCGATTGGTCGTACCATCGCCTCGATTTGCGAACGTTTCGCTTCGAGGAACGGCGGGAGTGACAACTTCTCACCGACCGTCTCGTACGGCTCGTCTCCCATGAATCCAGGTCCATCTGTCGCCCATTCGAACAAAATTTGCGGCGCGACACGTGCATAGGATGATTCAAAGAAGAAGCGATCGACGTAGCCAGAAGTCGGCAAACCGAACTGTTGGAGACGTGCTGTCCATTCATCGAGGACGCTACGGTCTTCGACACGGAATGCGACATGGTGCACGGTACCGAACCCTTGACGCGCTTGTGGAGATGTCTCGTCGTGAATGACGATCACTTGCGCTCCGTTTCCACCTTCACCTCCTTCAAAGAGATACACATCACCTTCTCGCCCGATCTCTTTAAACAGCATCACTTGCTCCATCACTTGTTTGAAATATGTGATATCTGCGATGCGAATAAAGATTGGACCGAGTCCCGTAATCGCGTATTCAAGCGGGATTGGACCGTTCTTCCACGGCTCGCCCGACGCGATGCCTTCGTTGAACTCATCCGAGATGAGTTGATACGCCTGCTCATCAAAGTCGATGAACGAGAGCGTCTTCTTCCCGAACTGTTCTTGAATCCCTTCGTGCTCGACGCCGAGACGGTCGAAGCGACGGACCCAATACGTCAACGCTTCATCTGTCGGTACGCGGAACGACGTTTTCGCGATTTCATTCGTTCCGTGCTTACCTTTCGGGATACCTGGGAAGTCGAAGAAGGTCATATCTGTCCCTGCGTTTCCTTTATCGTCCGCAAAGAATAAGTGATACGTTTGAATGTCGTCCTGGTTGACCGTTTTTTTCACCAAACGCATGCCTAACACGTGAGTGAAGAAATCGTAGTTTTTTTCGGCACTACTCGTGATTGCTGTGACGTGGTGAATTCCTTTAACATGATTCATCATTCTCTCTCCTTTTATATCTTGATTTCAAGATACATGATTAAAATTTTTTGCGGCTTCTGCCCGCTTTCCTATTTGTTTCAACTGTTCAATCGTTTCGTTTAATTGCATCCCTTCAAACACAGCGTTCATATGCTCCGTATGCTTAGGGAAAATATCTTGCATCAAACGCTCTCCGTCATCTGTCAGCGCAGCGTATGTGATGCGACGATCGCTCGGACAAGCCTTACGAATGAGATATCCTTTTTCTTCTAACCGGTCCACGACGTACGTCATGCTGCCGCTCGAGAGGAGAATTTTCTTCCCGATGACTTGAATCGGTTGATCCCCTTTATGATATAAAAACTCGAGTACGGCGAACTCGGTCGCGTTTAACCGGTAAGACGCCACTTCCTGCTTCACCAGGTCTTGTAACGACTGAGAGGCACGTAACAGCACAGTAATTGTTTTTAGTGCATCAGATGGTTCCATCTGTCTCCCTCCTTTGTCCAAGAGAGCCATTAACTTAAATTCAAATATCTTTAATTCGAGATAAATATATCATGTGACAATTCTTCCGTCAATCGATTTGATTCAAAAAAATGAGACGGGTTGTTCCCGTCTCATTGCCCTCGCCATACGACTGTTGTTGCTCACTTAATTCCAATTTGACAGCATGTATACCAATTTTGTGCATCGATCGGGCGTAATGAAATCATGTCATTCTCCTTTAGTCATATGTCTCATTTAAGTTTCTTGCATAAAATGCGATAGCACGCCGGTACCGCGCGATGCTCTCGTCCGGTTTCGGACTTGCAAGCAGTTCAAGTAACGTTCCCGTCGCTTCTTCATGGCGACCGACGTTGTAATGGGTCATCGCTTGAAATACCTTGAGCGCCCCGTGATTCGGGAATTGCTCGATTGCCTCTTCAAATAACTGTTCCGCTTCCGTGTATCGTCCGAGTGCCCGATACGTACTGCCGAGTCCGAGATATGATTCCGCCAACTCTTCCCCCGTCAACCCGAGTCGGATGGCCCGTTCATAATGCGGGACCGCTTGACGTTCTTCACCGAGCGAGTCATAGCACCACGCACAGTACGCATGTAGCCTCGGATTCTTTTCATCTTTCCGCAAGAGCGACAGGAACAGTTGCTTCGCCTGCTCGAGTTGTCCCTCCTCACGGAGACGGACGGCTCGATCAAAGTCATGGTCTTCTGGCACGTCGGTCACCTTCTTCGCAAAATCTTCGTCTAACCAAGCTTGCAATGTTTCGTAATACTTTCCGATATGTACTCCATCGACGAGTGCATGATGGGCTTGGACGGATAACGGCATAACCAGACGCTCGCCTTGGCGTTCGAACTTGCCCCAAGCGATGCGCGGCACGCTGTCATGTTGTTGCTGATGCGTCGGATGCATGATACTCGTGAATGTGACCCACGGGACGCTCGTGATATACAGTAAGTCGTCGGGCTCTTCGTCCCCGACCACGACTTCATCGCCAGCTTGCTCCATCCGCGTCGTCACTTCCTGTAAGAATGTCGGTAAATCTTCATAAAACGTAGCCGCACAAAAGTTGAAGACATCCTCGTCTAACATGACTGTGAACGAAGGGTGGACCACCTCGTGTTCGACGACCTCTTCACCACGGATCCGATAGCGCAATTCCGGAATCGCGTTCGCCGCTCTCACCGCACCGTATAAAAAGAGTTTGAAGAACGATTGATTGCTCTCCTTGGCATATGTATATAGGTTCGTGACATCTACGTTTGCCGTCACGTTGAAATGTGGCGCATCAAACGCTTTGAAAAACTCGAAGTGCTTACGTCGTGCCCACGTCTCGATTTCAATTTTTTTCATAAAAACTCCCCCTCCTACGCTCTTACTGTAGCAGAGAGAGTGAATTCGCTCATAGCTTTTGTTTTAACTGTTCGTAATGTCCTTTTGCCAAATCAAAGTAGATGAAGTCTCCACGTTCGATCCGTTCGAGCGTCGCTTCGAACTCACGCCATCCACGTTCGACCTGTTCAGGCGTCAATTCGCCGCTTTCAGCCGCCGCCTTGAACTCATCCTCATCCTTTTTGACGATATCGCCATTTGGAAATACAAGAATATCGAGCAACAAGTCATCCATGTACGGAATGCCATTTTCTTCGCCGATTCGGTCGACGAGGTCGATATACCATTGCACGATTTCACCGTCAGGGTTGAACATGACCGTCACACCGAACGGTTCATTTTCCGGGAAATATTGGAGCCAAGCAAACCCGGCATCCGCCACGATGAATTCTTCCCCTTTGTGCTTTTTATATAATGGTGCGCGAACCTCATCGATTTGGAATAAGGCGACGACGCCTGAAAATTGTTCCGTCTGAACACGAATTTGCGCGTAGCGGTTCTTTAAAATCCGTTCCCAGTCTCGTCGATTCGCATACTTTCGTTTTGCCATATAGATCTCCCCTTTGGTCATCTCTATATGATACAGTTCGCCAGAAGAAGGAAAGTTCCTTGTTAGTCGTACAAATTATGCTGATTGAACCAAACGAGATGACTTTGCTTCAAGCGTTTCCGCTCGACCATACGGACGAATGCGTCTGTCGAGATGAAACGGTTCCCGGGATGGAGGTCGGCCAACATCAAGAGGATGAGGCGTGAACCTCGTTCTCCCTCTTGAAGAGAGATATGCTCCATCTTTCCTTCACCATTGAAGCGATTGATGAACAGTTCGACTTTACACTCCTCTTTTAAGAGACGAGTCGTCACATATGCGACTTGGCTAATGATCGACTCGAAGTCGTGATGTAATGTGTAGCCGGACGGCCCACTCAAGTCGACTGCGAACGTGAACGTGTCGAGCGACGTCTTTTGAAAGACTTTCGATTGGACTCGTCCAAGTTTCGCCGTCGCGACCCAGTCGATCTCTTTGACCGGTTCCCCTTCGTAAGGCTTCGAACCTAGAACCTGAAGTGGATTCCGTAAAGGTGATGCGGTCAAAGGACGGTCACCGAGTGCCAATCGTTTCGTACCGACCGGAGGATGTAACGTGAGGGACGGCAACACCGTCCATCGTTTCTCGATCGGGTACTCAAGAAGATACGTCCCGAGATGAAACGGGAGCGTCACAGCAAGTACGCACTCTTCGATATAAGCTGGTCCCCGGAATTCAGCCTGCACACGAAGCACGTGACGAGCCTGATCTGTCCGTAACGTCAAATCCAGACTGTTCGGGGACCGGTCGTGGTCTGGAAAGCTGAGCGCTGTATTGGTTTTCAAGCGAACGCGAACGGGAAGCCCGAGTCGTTCGATGACTTCACTTCCATCTAAAATCAGTTGTACCTCCGTCTCATCCCCGACAAAGAGAAGGGATTCGTGGCTATGTACGTGAAGCCGAAGAGCTTGTTCCAACTGTTTCCGTGTCCGTTCAAAGAACCAAACGATGCCCGTAAGTAAACAAAGCGCATATCCGACAATCTCCATGTACGGGACGAATACGAGAATCACTCCAGCGAATCCATAAACCGGAATCCATTGTTTCTGTAGGGCGTTATGTGTCGAGAACGTCATCTTCAGCCCTCTACCGGCACAGAGACGGTATCTAAGATGTAACGGATAATGTCCTGTTTCGTCGATTTGATGCCTCCTTCAAGCGTCAACGTCAAACGATGGGACAATACATAAGGTGCCACGGCTTTCACATCTTCCGGAATGACGTACAACCGATCATTCAGATAGGCGTAACTTTGAGACGCTCGCATGAGCGCGATGGCTCCACGTGGACTGACACCGACCTCAACGGATGCATGTTCCCGGGTCGCGTGAACGAGCCCGAGTAAATAATCGAGGACATCATCTTGAATCGATACTTGCTTCACTTCCTCCTGAGCACGGCGTAACTCGTTTAACGTCGCAACCGCCTCTACGGTTTTCCGTGTTTGGCGCATGACTTGTAAGAGGAGTTCTCTCTCTTCCGCAACATCAGGGTAACCGACCGGAATCGAAATCAAGAAGCGATCGAGTTGGGCATCCGGTAAGGGGAACGTCCCCGCTGATTCAATCGGGTTTTGCGTCGCGATGACGAAAAATGGTTTCGGCATCGGATATGTCTCTCCCCCGATGGAAACTTGTCGTTCTTCCATCGCCTCAAGCAAGGCGGACTGCGTTCGTGGAACCGCTCGGTTGATTTCATCAATCAAGACGATGTTCGCAAAGATTGGTCCTTGGCGATGATCGAACGTCTGCGTCTGCATGTTGAAATAGTCTGCTCCGATCACATCAGACGGTAACAAGTCGGCCGTGAATTGAATCCGGGAAAACACCCCGTCGAAGCTAGCCGCAATTGTTTTGGCAAGTAACGTTTTTCCCGTGCCTGGCACATCTTCTAATAGAATATGTCCTTCCGCGAGTAACGCCGTACAACAGAGGCGTACGACATCCTCTTTTCCTAAATACACTTCGTTCAACTGTTTGATGACCTGCTCCATGCCCATATGACGACCTCCATTTTTTGTCTTAATCAAACTTTACCTTTTTATGGTAAGATAAACAACAAATAGTCTGAACATTCAAAAAGGAGGTAACTTCTTGCGCTGGACGAACAAGTTTTTTCTCATGATTGCCGCCACACTTCTCGTCACCTTTACAATGATGGTGGTTGCGACCGGGATATTCGAATGGCTCTATAACCCGGAAACGATACCGGTCGAGGAAAATAATAGTCCTCCTACGAATTTCAAATCAGATGAAGACAGTAAGCTTTTAATAGATGAATCTAAAGCAGATTATCCGTATGAATTAGATCCTCGAAAAGGAAAAATAAAACTTCTTGAGAGATTTACGGGCTCTGGAGAGTCCACACGACGAAATCTCGGTTTATTGGTCGCTTTGATTGCATTCTGTTTGCTCGGTTTTTATGTCTATCGAAAGCGAAAGCAACGTTTGGCGCGCGCACGAGATCATGTTGATTCAAGCATAGACCCGCTTGTAGAATCGCTACAAAACAAGAACGCTTCGTCCGTTTCGACGCTCACAGCGTTCACGAACGTCCCGATTCGCGATGCGCTGATCACATTTAACCAATCTCTCGTACCAGCCAAGCGATTGCGTGCTCATGAGACATTGCAAGAGTGGTTCCAACGCATCGATTTACCGATGAACCCGTCCGTTTATCATGCGGTTCGCTACGGCACCTCTTCAGGTGTGACGATTTCTGAAGAAGATACACTTCACTTCAAGAGAACACTCGATACCTACGCGACACGTCCTCACCCCGAGTGAGAATGTGCACAGGTTCTGCTTTTTCATCATGAATGATAAAATGGTGGAAAATGTCAGTTAAGGGGATGGAAACATGAGACGATGGGCGATATTCGGATTAAGTGCACTTTTACTCGCGGGTTGTACAGATACGGTGGCAGACAATCCAACCCCAATCGAATCACCCGATGAACCCATCACCGAATGGACGCGTGAGGACTTTAAAGACGTCTATGACCAATACGAACAAACGAAACCGCTCCTTACTGCCCTTGAACAACAAGGAATCAAACCGTTTCGGGAGACGTTCGAACGGGTCATCATCGCAGGCAACGGCCTCGAGCATACGTATGCGGATATTTACCCATTCAAGCTCGATGACGGGACGTATGCTACCATTTTCGACAGTCAAGACGGAACGGTGATCAATGGTTCTGAGTCGGTCGCTCCGCTATTCTGGCAAGAGGAATCTTTCCTTCAATACGTTGAAGAGATTGAAAATCGGAAATTCGGTACAAGTGCCCCACCTACCGATGTCGTCCTCACGCAGGATGAATTCCAAACGGTCTATGACCGCCATGCCTACACGTCAGCTCTCCTCGTCGAACTCGATGAAGCGGGCGTCGAACTTGCACGGGAGCCAATCGATGATGTGATCATCGCCGGGAACGGCGTGACTGAAGTCACTGCCGACTTGTTCGTATTCGATGTCGAGAGCGGGTATGCCATCGTATATGATCAGGACGGAGAAATTTTAAAAGGCCCCGAATCCATCTCACCGCTCTTTTGGAACGAGAAGGACTATGAGGACCTGTTAGCCAAGAATGAGGGATAATTTCGCCCCTTTTCCGATTTTAGCTATGCTATACTCAAATCAATAAACGACCACTAGGGGAGCCTTCGGGCTGAGACGGCATTTGCCGGACCCTTTGAACCTGATCTGGCTCATACCAGCGTAGGGAAGTGGCTTGGGATACGTCTCTGTATGTCCACGCCATTTTTCCGTCTGGAAACGTGACGTTTTTATTTTGAAAGGAGACTATTCATGCGTATTCAACAACTCACTTGGATGGCAATGCTCGTTGCCATCGCCGTCGTCGGTTCGATGTTCATCTCGATTCCTACAGGTGTCGCCCGCGCTTATCCGATTCAACATATGGTGAACGTGATTGCCGCAGTCACCGTCGGTCCAATCGGAGCCGTTCTCGTCGCTTTCGTCACCGGACTCATTCGCGTCATGACCGGTACAGGATCACTGCTCGCATTCCCTGGTGGCATGATTGGCGCGTTTCTTGCCGGCATGTTCTTCGTTCGCACGAACCGCGTCTATGCGGCCGCTCTCGGAGAAATCATCGGGACTGGGGTTATCGCTTCGTTGATTGCCGTCCCGTACGCAAAACTGTTGATGGGTTCGACGTTCGGTGCATTTTTCTTTGTCCCGGCGTTCCTTGCCTCTAGTTTGACGGGTGCGCTTCTCGGTTGGCTCGTCTTGTCGCGTGTCAAACAGTTGCGACCGAGCGTACTCAAATAAAAGCTCCCTTTTTGGATGAAAATGGTAAACTATAGACAACATCTATAGAGGAGGGGTTTTATGTCTCGTTTCAATCAACTTGTAGCGGGTGGTATTTTGTTGTTTTTGTCCGGACTCTTATATACGCTCGAACGCATCGCACTCTACATACGTTGGTACGCCGAAATCTCAACCGGGAGCTGGTTGGAAAAACCGACGTTTGTCGATCCATTTCTCCAAAACTGGTTCGTTACCTTGTTTCTCTTTGCCGCTATCCCCTTCTTCTTGGCAGCTATGAATGTCACGCAAAAAACAAGTCCATCCGAGAATCCGACCGACTCATGACGGTCGGTTTTTTGTATGATAGACCCAAATCGCTTCACCGTTCCATTCATCAATTAAGCCACTGTCGAAAAAGCCGTTCTTCGCATAAAATCGTTTCGCGGCTTCATTCTCTTGATGGAGACTGAGGATGATATCATCCACGTCGTATTGTGTCTGGATGAATTCCACTGCCATGCGTAGGCACTTCGTTCCAACGCCTTTCCCCTGTTCGTATTGATCAATCATGAAACGGTCGAGCCACACGTAACGTTCTGACTGGTTCTCCGCTCCGACCATCATAAAGCCAACCGCTCGCTCGCCTTCATAAAATGCAAAGCTCTGCCAATTGTATTTCGTATCCTCAATCATCTCTCGAAGGGATTCGGCATTCGTCTCGATGAATCGAGATTGTTTCTCGTCCACTGTCAGGGCGATGACCGCCTCTCGATTGACTGCATCAACCGGTTGAATCGTGATTTCATTTACTTTCATATGTTCACCTCATTCTTTTTTTAGTCCTTTTCTCTCTTTCATACGCTTTCTCCCGTAAAAAGTTTCTTCTCCCGTATCTTCGAAAGCATGCATTCGTTACACTAGACGTACGAGACCCGGATGGACATACGATCAGCCTCATCTCAGAAGAATTGACTTCTCCGTTCCACCGTGATCGAGTGAAAGATTTGCAAACGAAAGGAAACAACCAATGAAACAAATCCATCATATCTGTATCCAAACCCCGGATTATGCCGCATCGAAGTCATTTTACGAAGCGCTCGGTTTTGAACTCGTCCAGGAGTCGCCAAACTTTCATACGCGTGACTTCAACAGTTGGCTCAAACTCGGTGATTTTTATATTGAGCTCCAGACTGCTAAAACAGATGAAACGTTACAAGACTACTCGAAACATGTGGCCGGTCCCGTCCATTTCGCCCTCTATGTAGATGACCTCAAAGCGGAAGTCGCACGACTCGAACAACTCGGCGTCACGTTTTTACCGAAGCACGGTGGCAACATCTACTTCGTCGTCGATGGACATTTAAGTAAATTAAAAGCACCGGAAGGAACCATCATTGAACTGCGTGATACGTTCGAGATTACATAATCAGAGCTTCACAGTTATCTAACAAAACCAGGTCCATGTTTGCATGGGACCTGGTTTTGTTATGCACTCTTAAAGACATAGATGTCCTATTTGAAGTAAAACGAATATATCAACTCGGTCATGAAAGCTCACGATTTTTTCTAAATGACCGTTGAAGTGAAATGAATTGTGCGACCAGAAGTAACCCATTTGAAAGAAGTGTCATTGCTAACAAGTCCACCCAAGAGTAAATCACTACACCTGTCACCTTTAATGCTATTGCCACTCCAGCAAACAAAACAGCAAACTTCGATGTGGAACCAATCAGTTTCCTTAGTTCGATTTTATATTCAGATTTCTCAACAACGTTTGTATACTCCATACCTGAGAGAATATAGCGAATCCATACATAGAGACTTAGAATTGCTATAACACTCAATAAAATATATGAAGACTCAGTGTTGAATATACCTGAAAATCTATTCAATAGAACGACTACTCCCAAAAATCCAATGAACAAAACGAAAGCCTCGGCTATAAAGTACAACATCCGCCTTTCTTTATATTCGTCATTTGGTAAAAACATTGTGACCCATGATTCTTTCATCTTTTACTCCTCCCAGAATAAATCATTTAACGTGACGCCCAGAACCCTCGCAATGGCAATACAGAGTTTCAAAGAGGGATTATATTTATTCGATTCGATCAAACCGATTGTCTGTCTAGTCACACCGATCGCCTCTGCCAAATCGGTTTGAGTAAGATTCTTTTCTACTCGATGTTCTTTTACTCTATTTCCCATGTCTGTCTCCTAATTTAGTTGCGCAATACCTAAAATGTAATATATATATTCCATTAACGCAATATATATATTACATATTTTTGATTACGAATGAATCTCCATCACACTTTCTACGTTTTCTCTGTTCATAAGAAAGGAAAGGATACAGTAACTACATTTTGAGTTAGGAGATCACTAATGAAATATCTCGATTATTGGAGCTACTTGTCACTCTCTCTGGCAAAGCTCTTCTTTTTTAGCTGGTTGACCGCGACGGCGTTCGACTTCTCATTCTTCCTCATCAATTTGGCGACGATTTTGCTCCTGACGAGTTGGGCACTCGCCGTGTCTTATCCGATCCGCCGATGGATTTTATACGTTTCTCTGTTCCTGCATAGTACCCTGCTCGTCTCGGACGTCTGGTACTATCGCTATTTTGAAGACTTATTATCCGTCGCCTTACTATCTGATATCGGGCAGATGGGAGATGTCGGGGGTGGCTTCTTGACGCTCATCCGCCCAATCGATGCGTTCTTCTTCATCGACCTCATCATCTACGGTTTGATTTTGCGTTATATGAAACGTCATCCTGTCCGTGAAGGGAAACGAAACGGAAGACGATTGGCGCTCGCTGGCTTCACACTCGGATTTCTTCTCTTCACAATCCCGCTCACCCTCAGTTATCAGCGTGGAGAAAAGTGGATCGCGGACGACCCCATATCGAATATGCGTGAATACTATCATCTTGGATTTTGGGGCTATCACGCGATGGATGTCGCCCGAGGCGTCGAACGTGCTATGGGATGGAACGAAGCCCTGACAGAAGAAGAGCGTTCTCAAATTCAAGCACTCTCTTATCAAGAATTAAGTGCCCCAAGTCCAGATACGAACGTTATCGTTTTACAACTCGAATCATTCCAAACATCCGTCATCGATCAACAGATTGATGGACAGGAACTGACCCCGAATTTGAACCGACTGCGACGTGACATGCTTTACTTCCCGAACGTGTATCATCAAACGCATGAAGGGCGAACGTCTGATGCAGAGTTCATCGTCAACACGTCACTTTATCCTGTCAAATCTGGTTCCGTCTACACGCGTTTCCCGGGAAATCAATTCAGCGCGCTCTCTCAATCCTTGAATGAGGCGGGCTACGATACGGCAGCCATGCATTCGTTCCGAAAAGACTTTTGGAATCGCGATGACTTTTATGACAATATCGGGTTCAATCATTTCTTTAGCGACAAAGACTACCCCGATCAAGGCATCATCGGGATGGCACTCAACGATCAGGAATTCTTAAATACGTCGGTCGGATTTATGGAAGAGTTGGATGAACCATTTTACGCATTTTTAGTCGCTTTAACGAGTCATACACCGTACGATATCCCGGAAGACGAGAAGCGGTTGGACCTATCTGATATCGACGATCCCCTTCTCGAAAACTATTACCATACCGTTCATTTCGTCGATGCCGCTGTCGGTCAGTTCATCGAACGATTGAAACAAGATGGTTTCTGGGATGAGACGCTTCTCGTCATGTATGGTGACCACGATAGCGGTCTGACGGCACCAGGAGAAGAGATGGCTACCCTCGAAGAAGTGAACTCGACGGTTGACGCGTTTCAACTTGACCGTGCTGTCCCTCTCTTCATCAAACCACCTGGACCGACGACAGGAGAAGTCATGGAGGCGAGTGGTGGACAAATCGATATCGCCCCGACGATTCTCGATTTACTTGGAATCTCTCCAGCATATATGCTTGGCGACTCCTTATTGAATGATACGTCAAATCTAACCGTCTTTCGGACGGGCGCTTTCCGATACGAAGATTATTACTATGAACCAGACTTGACCGAACGTGCTGGTAACGGCGCATGCTATTCCATTGAGACGGAAGAACAAGTCGCATTCGATCGATGCGCCCCTTACATCGACCGCGCGGCCAGTCAGCTCCGGCTCTCGGATACCATCATCGAGAAAGATGCCCTCTCGCAAATGAGTCCATGAAAAAACTCCCGAGCTATTTGTTTCGGGAGTTTTGTTCAGTAAGCTTTACGCAATGTCGCGATATCAAGCTTTTTCATGGGCAGACATGCCTGTACGACCTGTTCAATCTGCTCTTGCGAACCTACCGTCATCATCTCTTCCATTTCCCACGGGATGATTTGCCAGGAGACGCCATAGCGATCTTTCAGCCAACCACACTCCTCTGCTTCCGGTACAGCCGATAGCCGCTCCCAGTAGGAATCGACTTCTTCTTGCGACTCACAAAAAGCGATGAGCGACTGGATCTCGTTAAACGCGAATTGATGATTTTCCGCGCTGTCCATGGTGACGAACTCGCGTCCGGACAAGACGAAGCGGGCGTAATTGAGCTTCCCTTCCAACTTCGGGCCGTCTGTCCCCCCGTAACGAATCATATGGTCTTCCAGCACGTAAGAATCCGGGAAAATCGAAATCCAGTCATTCATCGCCGCTTCAGCATGACCAAAGACGTCCCCGACGAACAAAAAGCATGGGGTCACCGTCTGGATGTCCATCCCGCCGCTATGCATGATTTGCCAGGATACCCCGTGCTTGTCTTTCAACCAGCCATAGCGCGCGCTGAAATCATACGTGTCAAGCGGCATGAGCACCTCTGCCCCCTCACTCAATTCGCCCCAAAGCGTATCCACTTCTTCCGACGTCGGGAACGTGACCATGTACGAGATGGAGGGATTGCGGTCCTTCAACGGACCCGCCCCAAGCAGTTGCAAGAACTGTCCCGACAGCGAGACGGTCACAATCGTCGTCTCACCTGAAGGCGTATCCATCAGTTTCGTCGTATAGTCGATGAACGAATCGGGAAACTTCGAGACGTACCACTCCGCAATCGCTTCGACGTGACTTTCGAACCAAATACACGGGATAATCGATTGGGTAATCATTAGATTTCCTCCTTTCAGACTTCACGTAGACGATACACGTCTCTCACGGCGAGCAATGTCTCCACTCGTTTCCGGTACGCCTGATAATGGGCTGAATGGATATGCGCGTCGAGCGCCGTCTCGTCCCGATATTTCTCATAGAACACGAACGTGCCCGGGGCATCGATTGACTCATGGAGCACATACGTCAAACATCCTTCTTCTTGTCTCGATGGGGAAATGACTTCATCGAGCGCTTGCCTTAACTCTTCCTCTTTCCCCGGATATGCCTTTAATACAGCGGTAATCACGATTTCCATTGCAAATTCCTCCTCCGTTTTACATGAACGCAATACTTTTCCCGTTTTAGAAGAGATGTATACGCAAATGGACACGCCGATTTGTAAAGGCGTGTCCATCGTTTAGACGAGTTCGTTCGCAATCTCGTTCAGTTCTTCAATTTGATCTTTCAACGAAGCTAACGCTTCTTGTTGTGAAATCGTCAACACATGAACGTCTTGGCTGTTCGTTTCGAGTGCCATCGTCAACGCCGTCATATCACCCGTCACTTGATGGACTTTGTGTAATTCTGCGGCGGCGATTTGGAGCTGACTCGACGTCTCATCTACTGTTCCTGCGACCGTATTTGTCGTTTGAATCATGGAAAGGATCGACGCCCCACTCTTACGGACTTGTTCTTCCTGCGTCGATAGACGTTCTGTACTGCCATCGATGGCACGTTCCGTCACTTGTACCTCTTGCATGACGAGTTGGATAATGTCATTAATCTGAGCTGATGCTTGTGCCGTTTGAGCGGACAAATTTCGAATCTCCGTCGCGACGACGGCAAACCCTTTTCCGTGTTCACCTGCTCGTGCCGCCTCAATTGAAGCGTTAAGAGACAACAAGTTCGTCTGAGACGAGATTTGCTGAATCGTATCCGTGATGGTCCGCACTTCTTGGAAACGCTCCGCCAATCCTTTAAAGGCTAGATTCACTTCACTGATACTTAAGTTCAGCTCAGCAAGCGACCGTTCTGTCGAATCCATATTGTCATGTGATAGTTGAGCGTCTTGTAAGACACCGTTCACGTGCGAGGTTGTTTCTTGAAGCTGTTGTTGCATCCGTTCAAACGCCTGTACAGTGGATTGAATTTGTGAGGCGACATTCTGAATCAAAACTGCTTGTTCAGACGTTCGTTTTGTCATCGAACCAATTTGGGCCGTGACTTGTTCTGAGGCGTTCGTGACGGAATCAACGGAATCATTCATTGTAAATACCGCGCCATGAAGCATTGTCGCACTCGCTGTCGTCTTCGCCATGTTGAGTTCGACCTCACTCGCATGCTGTTCAGCTTGTTGTTGTTGTGTAAACGTCTCGTGTAATAATTTTGCCCCAAAGAAAGAAACGAAGTAGGCGCCAGACAAAGCCATTGTGAGCACAGTGAACCAACTGACGAAATCGAGCGGCGTTTCAAATGAAAAGCGCCCAATCAATACAGCTCCGACCGATACGATAAGCGCGAGAATGCTGCCGTACAGCACAAGATGCCGATTCAAGTACATCAACATCAATACGATATACAGAAAGACGATATTTTGAATCGCCGCACCGGGCAAGGTATAAATAATCGCTGAAGCAGCGATATACATGAGTGTGACCAGACCGTACTTCAACCACGGCTTTTCTACGTAAAAGCGATAACCGAGCCACGCTCCAATCTGAATAATTGTCCCTGTCATAATAAAACGCATGGCGTCCTGTCCAGCTAGCTCACCCAACCAATATAACATCCCCATAATCGGGTAAGAAAGGAAAAACAAAATGATTAACATCCGCGATACGAGTAACGAGCTCATTTTCTCAAAATGATTTACCATGATTGTTGCCTTCTTTCAATAAAAGTAAGAGTCTATATATATTTCGGCACATGCTGAAAATTTTTAAGTCCATTTCTCGCAGTTTTATTTGTATTGACTCAACAAATAAAAATAGGACAACATATGCCAGCATTCGCTGCACTTGTTGTCCTCTGAATCCCTCACAATTATCTATCTTCAACTTTCCGTTTAAATGGCCACCATACCCCGTCCCCGAAGGAGACCGTGATTGCTGGGATGAGCAGTGGCAACACAA
This sequence comes from Exiguobacterium sp. HVEsp1, assembly GCF_002009685.1. Classification (GTDB taxonomy): domain Bacteria; phylum Bacillota; class Bacilli; order Exiguobacteriales; family Exiguobacteriaceae; genus Exiguobacterium; species Exiguobacterium profundum. Next base: position 2,773,427 of record NZ_KV917367.1, read on the forward strand.
TCAATCCGTATAACAACAGTCCGGTGATAACGATCGTCGCAATTTGGACGAGACTGAGTACGCCAGACGGGATCATCGCCCCGAACGTCCCAGCGAGGATGACGGCGGCGGTCATGATGACCGTCCCCATTTTCGTCATCGAATGGACGAGCGCATCGCGCACCGTCATCCCGTTAAGCGACTCCTCCCGGAACCGGTCGAGCAAGAAAATCGAATAGTCGATGCCAAGGGCGATCAACATGACGAACCCGAAGAACGGGACAGCCCAACTGATACCGTCATAGCCGAGACCTTCGACAAAGATAAGCTCCGTGATGGCCGCAGACGTATAATACGTCAATAAGAGCGAACCGATCATATAGAGCGGCATGACCATCGAACGGAACAACACCGTCAAGACGATAAAGAGTGTGACGAGCATGATGGCTACCGTTCGATTGAAATCATTCGTCGATGTTTCATTTAAATCGCTATTGATACTTGAGATCCCGGCATATCCGATGGTCGCATCCGCATACGGTGTTCCCGTCACGGCACGATTCATCGTCTCTTTGATTGTCTCAACGGTATCAATCGCTTCTGGCGAATACGGGTCCATCTCTAAGACGACCTCGAGCTGAGTCGCCATTCCTTCATCGAAGACATATCGTTCGACTGCAGGTGAGAACTCATCTGATGTGAGCGTCCCTTCCGGAAGATACACGCCTGTCTCCCGAAGCGCATCTGCTTCACTCAACTGTTGTAAGAACGAAACGGCTTCGCCGAGACCAGACTCAATTTGTCCTAGCCCGTCGTTCGCTTCCGCGACACCTGTCGCCAGTTGCGCTAACCCGCTACCAAGTTCACCGACCTGAGAACCTTGTGCATTTAATGCGGACGCCGCTTCGTTGATTCCTGACTCAATTTGTGTGAGGCCAGCTGATACTTGACCGAGCTGTCCGACTGCGGCCGGGATGTTTTGAGTCGCTGTCAATCCTTGCCCAATGAGACCAAGTTGACCATTCAACTGATTTAGTCCCGCTGCTGCTTCTGCAAGCGGTGCCCCAGCATTGGTTGAACCGCTTGGTAGTTGTCCAACAATCCCGTTCAATCCTTGCTCAATCTCATCCAATCCAGTTTGAACATCCCCGAGACCCGTCTGCGCTTCAGACAAGCCATCGCTGACTTCACTGATCTGCGTATCGACATAAAAATCGTCGATGACTTCACCAGTAGGACGTGTGAGCGCACGGACACCATTCACACCTTCGACTTTTTCAAGCTCACTTGCAAACTTTTCGATATAGGGAACTTCTGATTCTGTAATGGCTTGATCTTGTCTCAAAATGACTTGTACCGGAAGGGATTCCCCTTGACCGAACCCTTCTGAGATCAAATTCAGTCCGCGAACCGAATCGTACCCGTCTCCAATCTCATCGACCGTATTGAACGAACGGGCATCGTCATATGTGAATAAGACAGGTACTGTGATCAACCCGACAACTAAAATCGATACGAACGGGCGATTGACCGACAATCGGCTCAAGCTAGCCCAAAGCTTGCTGTCATGATGCTCGCCTGCCTTTTTCGACGGCCAAAACATTCGCTGTTTGAGCGTCGCCATAAAGAATGGGACGACCGTGAAAAGAATCAGCAGCAACACCGCAATCCCGACTGCGACGGCGACCGCTGATTTAAAGATTGGAAAATCAGCAAATCCGATGGCGGCAAAACCGACGAAGACCGCGAGTCCACTGATGAGGACCGTCCGTCCTGCCGTCTTGTACGTATTGACGATGGCGTCTTCGATGGCGTGTCCTGCACTGAGTTCTTCTTTATAACGGCTAAGAAGCAGGATACAGTAGTCTGTCCCAATCCCGAACAAGATGGCGACAAGAAAGATCTGCGTGTAGTTCGACACCGGGAACCCGAACCAATCCACGAAGAACGCGACAAAGGATTGACTCAATAGATAAGTGAATCCGACCGCGATGAGCGGGATGAACGGGGTCACGATGGAACGGAAGACGAGAAGGAGTAATCCAAAAATCAACACGACCGTGATGATTTCTGTCTTTTTCAACCCTTCCTGTGCACTTAAGTTCACATCATTGTTAATGATTTCTTCCCCGGTGATATATACTGTCTCCTCTTGCGGGAGCACGTTTTCACGGACATCATCAGCAAACGCATTGATTTCTTCCGTCGTACCTTCTACCGTGATGGGGACGAGAACGATGCGTCCGTCTTCCGAGACAAGCTGTGCCTCTGTCTCTTCACTTTCAAACGGATTGAGAACATCTGTCACGACCGTTTCGTTTTGTTTAAGTTCTTCGATGACACGCGCGACATCTGTTCGCTCCGTCTCACCGATTGATTCGAACTCATAGACGAGGGAGATGGTCTTGTCACTCTTCCCGGCTTCATCTAAAATCGCTTGTGCGCGTTGTGAGTCCATGTCGTCCGCAAGTTGGAAGCTCCCTGCCTCTTCTGCTTGTTTCGTTAAGTTCGGTGCTGCGACAAATAATGCTGCCGTCAATACGATGAGGGAAATGAAAATTCCCCAGCGCCATTGAATGATTTTATGCATGTGTTATTCCTCCCCGATTCGGAGCAATTGCTTTATTTTTCGGAACGTCCGAACAAACTGCTCGATTTCAATTTCGTCTACTTCTCCATCGATGAGGGATTCCACATATCGATAGACGGCACCGTCCACTTCTTCGACGAGCCGTTTCCCTTCTGGGGTCAATTCGATCAATCGTTCCCGTTGATCTTGTCCTCGTCGACTCGTGACGAGTCCTTTTTCGACCAACTTTTTCAGGCGATTCGAGACCGCGCTTTTATGGACACCTTGTTTTTGCGCCAATTGCCCAGCCGGAGTTGGTCCAAACTGATCGAGTAACTTCAACAGTTGGAGCTGTTCACGCGAATACTCGCGCCATACGTCCCCTTCCATCGCTTCGATGACATGTTCCGTCCCATGGAACATCACTTCTTCAAATAACTGCACCGCTTCGCGCATCAATGCTTTCATTTTTAGTTTACCCCCTAAACTAGATGGTTATAGTTTATGCCCTAAACTAAATAGCGTCAAATAAAAAGACCGATAAGGGATGCCCTTATCGGCCCATGTTCTTTTCGATGGTTTCTGCCACACGTAACCCAGACAGATAGGCACTTTCGAATCGCGTTCGTCCGGATGGATCATCAGCTTCAAGGAAGACATCCCCTGCTAAATAGATGGGATGATGGCTTACTTGATAAAACGGCTCATGCCATATATCTTTCGCTTGCGCGTAACGCCAGCGTTTCAATTGCCGTGATTGGATGCCGAGGTCTCCGACTTCCTCACGCACTAACCGCTCGATTTCAGCAAGTGTCTCCGCTTCCGGTCGCTCATACCAGTCCTCACTCCACGTCTCTTCCATATAGACACTTATAAGTGATGTATCGGAGATGCCTTTTTGCCGATTATCGACGATTTTTAATACACCAGGTACCAGTTCTTGATCGAGAATACCGTCTGCTCCAATCTGTACATCACCGGCACATTCAAAAAGACCGACGAACGTCGGCGAATATACGAGACGAAGTAGCGCGGGTTTGATTTGGTCGACCAAACTCCCTAGTAGTTCGAATGACTGTGGAAGCGGTGCCGTCATCACGACTTGATCATAGGAACGCGTCGTCACGTCTGTCTTGACTGTGACGGTTCCGTCTTCTTCCACTTGAACGTTCTCCACTCGTTCATTCAACTGTACGGTCAAATCTTCAGCTAAACGCTTAGCGAGGGCATTCATCCCATTAATCGCGACATAACGTGGATAAGGGTCGGCATACCAGACTTGCACCCAGTTCGCATTCATCCACGACTGTACCTCTCGTTCGAGCTCTTCTCCACGCACCGTGAAATATACCGCTCCATGGTCGGCTCGTCCATCACCGATTCGACGCGTCGCCAAGCGTCCCCCGACGCTTCGACTCTTTTCAATCAATTCGACGTCATGACCTTGACGCGCGAGTTCACGCGCTGCGATGATTCCGCTCAGACCGGCCCCGATGATCCCAATCTTCATTCCGCATTCCCCTTTCTCTTCATGAAGATTGTAGCACGTTCCTTCAATTTACCCTCTGTTTGATATGCTTCAGGCTGGCTTGTTCCATTGTTCGTCGTACGCCCGACGCGAGTCTTCATACATGACAGCGAAACGCGAAACGACGAATGGACGAATGAGAACCGTCGCAATCGATAGGGAGAATGCAGCAAGTAAAACCGAATTGACGACCGTAAATAACGTGAAGCCAATCAAATAAATCGGGATGAACGGCAAAATTAGTTTAAATGCGTCCCACTTCTGACCATGCATCAGCGCGCGTGACTTCGTGATCGATTCTTTGACCGATAATGCTGGCTCATCTCGCAAAATAAAGTACGTGAACGCGTAAGAGAAGAACTTCATGATTCCTGGAACAATGAACAATAGTGTCCAAAGCGTCTGGAAGATGGCTAGTAGGATGACTGCAGTCACATGCTTACCAAATCGTTCTTTCATCGGTCGAAACACGTCACGGAACTGCGCGTCTTGTCCGCGAATGATTGAAAGAATGACCCAGTGATACCCAATGATGATTGGATATAGCATGAAGGATACAACAATTGTACATAAAAGGAATACAATCGCCTGTACTGAATCGGCTTTCGCCCCGTAAAGTGTCGAATCGAGCAATGCGCTAGATTCTAATATAACGGCACAGAGAAACGACCAGATTAACAGTCGACCTCGTTTCCCATTAATTGCTTCGTGTGTCCGTTCTGTCCATGTTTGAACCATTTTCTAGTCTCCCCCTGAATGATTTATTTTATATACGCTATATCGTTCAAATACGTTTCATGTTCACACAAAAAAGCAGAGATTCACTCTGCTCGTTCGTCCGCTCGATATTCTAGTATGTCCCCCGGTTGACAGTCGAGCGCTTCACAAATTGCTTCGAGCGTCGAAAAACGAATCGCTTTCGCTTTTCCATTCTTTAAAATCGACAAGTTCGCCATGGTGATCCCGACCCGTTCCGACAGCTCTGTCACACTCATTTTCCGCTTCGCTAACATCACATCTAGATTCACAATCATCGCCATTTTTCTCACCTCAGACCGTCAAATCGATTTCTTGTTTCATATCGATGGCTCGCTTCAATAATTTCTGTAACAACTCAGCAAAGACGGCAATGACAAATGCGGCGAACACGAAGACGAATCCGATGACTAAAAATCCTGGCGAGTCGTCACGCTCAGCGAACCAATAGAAGAACGGGAGTGTCGCCATATAGATGGCCGTGATGGTCAACGCACAATATTTAATGACACGAAGTGCTTTCACCGACCGATAGGAGAATGCCTCATTCCGATCAATCAATCCAAGTAAGATGAATGACTGTGACAAGGCAACGAAAAAGGGAATCGCTGCTACATACATCCCTCCAATAATCGGTCGCATCGAATTCGCAATCCATCCTCCGCTCTCCACCGCCTCTCGCCAAAGGAAAGGGAGTAAAAAGATACATGCCGCGAGAATCGGGAGCGACAAGACAATCACTGCTAGTTTCAAAAAGATGGTTTCCCGTTTCATCTGCCAAACACCTCATTTAGTTTTATTTTCTTTATCATATGCCACGATTTATCGTTTATCAATAAATATTTAATGAAAAAAATAGACCACGAGATGTACTCGAGGTCTATCACATTCATTTCATTGCTTCTAATTCACTTTCGGTCACCCATTTATGGTTTGTGACCTTTTCCCCGTCTTCGGTCGTGTAATCAACCATGTAAACGGTCGTCTCTTCCGCTGTATCGATTGTCGCTTCTGCGCCGTCCATCCCTTCCATATGGTCGGCGGCCAATACGACCTCATCCCCTTCAGACAACGGTTCCTCATCTGGATTGTCCAATTCTTCGTGAATCACCCATTTGTGATCTTCTACCGGGTCACCGCCTGTTGTCGGTGTATAGCTGACGGCGTAGACCGTCGTATCATAAGCACCGACAATCGTGGCCTCCACACCTTCCATTCCTGGCATGTGATCCGCTGTCATCATCGCGGTTGATCCGACTGGAAAAGTCGGATCACTGGCTTCCATCAGCCCGTCTGGAACTTCTCCAGACCCGGAGTGATCCATCGCTGAATGGTCCATGCTTTGCTCTTCTGACATCTCCATCGATGTGTCCTCTGCCGTATCCCCACAAGCGGCCAATGATGTCGCGAGAATCACGACACCGAGACCTGTCATCCATTTCTTCTGTTTCATCAAATCTCTCCTTTGTTCATACTCATGTAGATTTTACCCCCTCTTTTGAAGAAACAGACGTTTTTGAGAACATTGCGATGATTTGTTAACTCATTGCAACAAAAAAGACCAAAATCCCGAAAGATTTTGGTCTTGGACATTATTCAACCGTTACAGACTTCGCCAAGTTACGTGGCTTGTCGACATCACAGTCGCGAGCGAGTGCTGCATAGTACGAGATGAGTTGAAGTGGAAGAACCGTCACGAGTGGCGTGAGAAGTGGTTCAACACGTGGAAGAACGAATGCGTCGTTCTCATGCTCCATTCCTTCCATTGAAATCGTACATGCGATGGCACCACGCGCCACAACTTCCTTGATGTTTCCACGGATGTTGAGGTGTGTGTGTGGTTGAGACACGAGCGTGATGACCGGTGTCCCGTCTTCAATCAAGGCGATCGGACCGTGTTTGAGTTCCCCACCTGGGTACCCTTCTGCTTGGATATATGAAATCTCTTTCAGCTTCAATGCGCCTTCGAGACCTACATATGAATCCAATCCACGTCCGAGGAAGAATGCGTTACGTGACTCTTTCAAGAACTTATCTGCAAGCTCTTCAAAGATTTCTTTTTGTGCCATGATCGAGTCCATTGTTGTCGCAACGAGTGCAAGTTCTTGCATGAGATCAAACGGTAGTTTCTTCCCGTTCGCACGAGCGATGTCGTATGCGAGAATTGCGAGGACGGCAATCTGTGCCGTGTATGCTTTCGTCGAGGCGACCGCGATCTCTGGTCCTGCGTGGAGGAGCATCGTCTCGTTCGCTTCACGTGACAATGTCGATCCTGCCACGTTCGTTAACGTGAGCGCTTTATGGCCCAATTTTTTCACTTCGACGAGGACGGCACGGCTGTCCGCTGTCTCACCTGATTGTGAGATGAAGAGGAAGAGTGGCTTCTCTGTCAAAAGTGGCATGTTGTAACCGAACTCTGATGCGACGTGTACTTCAGTCGGTACACCTGCAACGCGCTCAATCAATTGCTTCCCGACAAGACCAGCGTGGTAACTTGTACCACATGCGACGATATAGACGCGGTCTGCTTCCGAAACGAGTTCACGCACGCCTTCTGCGAGCTCGATGTCGCCGTTCTCGTTCTGGTAGTGCTGGATGATGTTACGGATGACGGCTGGCTGTTCGTCCATCTCTTTCAACATGTAGTGCGCGTACGTGCCCTTCTCGATGTCTGACGCATCGATCTCGGCCGTGTATGGTGCACGCTCGAGTACTTCGCCGTCGAGCGTCTTGATCGTCGCCGACTCACGTGTGAGGATGACGATCTCACCATCGTGGAGCTCGAGGTACTGGTCTGTCACCTGGAGCATCGCCATCGCGTCTGATGCGACGACGTTGAACGTGCCGTCACCAAGTCCGACGAGGAGCGGCGACTTGTTCTTGCCGATATAGAGGCGCTCTTTGTCCTCTGAGTCGATCATCGCGATCGCGTACGAACCGTGGAGGTCCGAAAGCGTCTTACGGAACGCCGCCTCGACATCGCCGAGCTCGACGAAGTGCTTCTCCATGAGCTGGACGATGACTTCTGTGTCCGTCTCTGAAAGGAACGGGACGTCGAGCGTCTTCTTGATGAGCTCGTCGTTCTCGATTACGCCGTTATGGACGAGCGTGAAACGTCCAGTCGTGCTTTGATGCGGGTGGGCGTTCGGCACGCTCGGTACCCCGTGTGTCGCCCAACGTGTGTGGCCGATTCCAATCGTGCCGTCTACTTCTGCTGGGATGATTTCGCGTAGCGCAGCAATGCGACCGACTTCTTTGTGAACGTTGACATTCTCATGCATCAACGCAAGACCTGCCGAGTCATAACCACGGTACTCGAGTTTTTCGAGACCTTTGAGAAGGACTTCCTTCGCTCCGGTATTCCCAATCATTCCTACAATTCCACACATAAACAAATCTCCTCTATTCTTCGATTTCTCGAAAAAGGAAACGGGCTTTTTCTAAGAGCTGTCAGTACACGCTTCTTTGTCCGTCCGGTCGCCCGGGCGTTTTAAAAGCATGCTTATCGTCGTGACAGGCGACGAGGAGGCATCCGCCGAAATCTCGATAACCTCCAACCTCGTCAACTCCGCAGAGTTCTGGCGCTTGTTCGTACTCTTGTGTCCTTCCGTTTCCAAGGTCACGCTCTTAATAGTACAAATCACACCCCCATTCGTCAAGAAAATCCGCTGTTTTCTCGATGACAAAACGGAAACAAAAAGGGAATCCGATGTGGATTCCCTTGTGTTATTCCCGGTTTCGAAAATTTTATCCGTCTACGCCGTAATCTTCGCGTACGACTTGTGCGATTTTTTCAACGTAACGGTCACACTCTTCCGCTGTCGGGGCTTCCGCCATGACACGAACGAGTGGTTCTGTACCTGATGCACGGACGAGGATCCGACCGTTTCCGGCCATTTCCGCTTCCGCTTCTTGAATCGTTGCCAAGACACGCTCTCCGTTCATCGCATCGTTTTTATTCGTCACACGAATGTTCACGAGCTTTTGCGGATAAACTGGCATCTCTGCCGCTAATTCAGACAGTTTACGCCCTGTCGATTTCACGATTTCTGCCAATTGCACACCAGATAACATACCGTCACCCGTTGTCGAGTGATCGAGGAAAATCAAATGACCTGATTGTTCGCCACCGAGTGTATATTGATGTTTTTTCATTTCTTCGACGACATAGCGGTCACCCACTGCTGTTTGAAGCGCCGTCATGCCCGCTTCTTCAACGGCTTTATGGAAACCGAGGTTACTCATGACCGTCGCGACAATCGTGTTGTCTTTGAGACGCCCTTTTTCACTCAAGTATTTTCCGCAAATATACATGATCTTGTCTCCGTCGACAATTTCACCGTTCTCGTCAATCGCAATCAAACGGTCTCCATCCCCATCAAAGGCAAGGCCCATGTCCGCTCCTTTTTCACGGACGAATTCGGCCAAATGCTCAGGGTGTGTCGACCCGACACCTTCATTGATATTTAAACCGTTTGGCGAGTTTCCGATTGTCGACACGTTTGCTTCTAAGTCTGCAAACAGTCGAGCCGCAAGGCCACTCGTCGCTCCATGTGCACAGTCGAGTGCGATATGAAGACCATCAAAGTCTTCTTCTACCGTTTGTTTCAACATTTGAAGATACTTTTGCGCGCCTTCGTAGTAATCCGATACGAAACCGAGATCTTTACCTGTCGGACGCGGGAGCGTATCTTCCGCAGCATCTAAGATGTCTTCAATTTCTTGCTCGGTCGCATCGTCTAATTTGAAACCATCGCTACCGAAGAATTTGATTCCGTTATCCGCCACAGGGTTATGCGATGCTGAAATCATGACACCTGCCGTCGCGTCGAGCGATTTCGTCAAGTAAGCGACTCCAGGTGTTGAAATGACACCGAGACGCATCACTTCTGCACCGATTGAGAGAAGACCCGCAATCAATGCACCTTCAAGCATATGTCCTGAAATCCGTGTGTCACGACCGATCAACACTTTCGGCTGTTCGCCTTCTGGCAAATGTTTCGACAACACGTAGCCACCCGCACGACCTAAACGATATGCTAATTCCGCAGTTAACTCAGAGTTGGCAACACCGCGAACTCCATCTGTTCCAAAATATTTACCCATAAGATTAAATCCTCACTTTTGTATGATTGAACATCTTTATTGAATGGAAGATGTTTCTGTTTCTTCATCGACACTCGTCAATTGAACATCGATTGTCTTTGGCGAGATCACGGTCACGCCTTTTGGTACTTCATAATCTGCATCGACCGCATGTGTTCCGCTCGGCAATCCGGTCAGATCTAACGTCACGTTGACACTGTTTGATGAGATGCTTTCAAGAAGGGAACGTTTGCCCGAGAGCGTCACGCTGACCACTTCTTGCGTTTGAATCGTGTAATTCGTCCGGTCATATCCACGGACAGTGATGGGGACGGTCAACCGAATCCGCTCTGTCAATTCACCCGTGTCATCTTTCGTCTCATCATTTGGACGAACGAGCACCTGGACTTCTACTTCTTTTTTACCGAGTGAAGTCGCTCCTTCCGGAAGACGAAGGGTAGCGGTCACTTTTTCCGACTTCGTTAAATCGTCAAGTTCAATCGGTTCTGTCTCCACTTGCTGGAGTTCATCTAACACCGCTTTTGGTGCAAAGACACGGACTTCCGTCTCACCTAGCAACGTATCAACTAAGCGGAAATCGTCTGCCACCTCTCCGCTCGTGACGACCTCGATTGGAATCATCGCACTTTCATTGTAAATCGGAACGGTGACATTGATGATATTCGGATCGACTGACACGTTCAACGGATTTCCATTCGCATCTAAAATGGTCGGTGGAATCTCACGAGTGAACGTCTGACTTTGATTGGCAACATCCACATTCAACGTGATTTCTTTGACGTTTTGAATCCGACTCGCACCACCTGTGACTTTTACAGTCGACGGTTCGATTTCGACATCGCCCGCGACTTTTCCGTCCGGTAATTGATCTTTGTTCAACAGATTCACGGACACAGGGACTTCAATCGTTTGTTTCCGATCGATATAGATTTCGACAGTCTCTCGATCTAGTTTGACATTGACGTCTCCGCCGAATCCACGCGCTTCGACCGGGACACGATGGAATCCGGTGCCAAGATTGGTCAAATCGACGAACACCTGATAATCTTTCACCAATTTCGTCATCGTTAAACTACTAGATGGCCCTTGAAGCTCGACACCCATCTCTTCCGGAACATTATATGCGACATACTGGACCTCATCGAAAAACACTTCGACCGGCACATCGAGCGTCATGGAACTTTGTCCGACGATTGGCAATGCGCTAGATGCGTTATTCGAAGAACTGGTCTCAGCGACCATTAAGTATAAAAGGACGGCTAAAGCAAGTGCGATGAAGCGGAGAAACCACTTATGTTGTAACCACTGATCAATCACTTACTTATCCCCTCCTTTTTTGCCGAAGAACGAGAGGGTCGCCTCTTTTTCTTCGATGACGAGTTCTTGAATTAATTTATTGCGAAGCGCTTCTTCGTCTAGTTCCCGATACAAGCGGCCCGCGATTGCAAGTGAGACTGCTCCCGTTTCTTCTGAGACGGTAAGAGTGACGCTATCCGTCACTTCACTGACCCCGATGGCTGCTCGGTGACGTGTCCCGAGTGCTTTATCGATGTGCGGGCTTTCCGAAAGCGGTAAATAGCAAGCTGCCGCCGCAATTTTCCCGTCCTGAATAATCATCGCGCCATCATGAAGCGGCGTATTCGGAATGAATAAGTTAATAATCAACTGGGATGTGATATGCGAGTCCATACGAATGCCGGTCTCCACATACTCGTTTAATCCCGTATCGCGTTCAATCGCAATCAATGCACCGATTCGCCGTTTTGACATGTACTGTGCGGAACTGACGATGGCTTCAATCATTTGTCGTTGTTGCTCCTCATCACTTGTTCCCGTACGACTGAATAAGTTACTCGTTCGTCCGAGGTGTTCAAGACCACGTCTCAACTCTGGCTGAAAAATGATGATAATTCCGAGGAGACCGTACGTGATCACCTGATTTAGCAAGAACTGGAGCGTCTTCAATCCGAAGAAACCGCTCAAGAACCAACTGACTAGAATGATGGAAATCCCTTTAATTAATTGTACTGCTTTTGTCCCACGCACAATCATCATCAACTTGTAAATGACATACGTGACGACGACGATATCTAAAACATCATTCAAATAATCGTACCAATGTACGTTTTCTGAAAGATTTAAAAATGAGAAAAATGATACTTGTTCAAGTAGCGGCAAATGCTCCCCTCCTCAACTACCTAGCTAAATCGTGCAAATTCCATTATATCATCATTTCTATAGATACGCATTGCGTCACGTCAAAACGAAACCAGATTGAAACGAAAAAAAGACGCCGGAAGCGTCTTTAGAAAAGTTGTTTCATCGAGTACCAAATCCATTCGAACATCTGATCGATCTGTTCGAGTTCACCTGTCACTTGACCGGCACTTGCTAAATAGGCACGACCATTGACGGCTGTCGCGTTCCCATTGACAGTACCTTCAATCCGTAAATCGCCACCTTGGACCGTGATGTCTTTTTCAACCGTGACACCGGCCGGGACAATGACTTCATTCTCAGATACGATCACACCTGGTACTTTTGTATAGGTCATCGTCTCTGAAGCGCTGCTCCATAGTCCGAGTGTCGCACTAGACATCAAACTAAAGAACAGTACGGCCGCAATCAAACCTGGGTGCCGTTGCAACCATTGCATTTGTTTCGAATGCGGTTTGCGTTCTTTTCGAACTGATTTTGAAAACGGTACGACGGGATCAGGTGCTGTTTGTACAGGAGTTTCAGGTAAAGCGGCCATCACTCGGGCCGTAAAATCTGCTGATAACTTTGGACGAGGCAATGCTTTCAGTTCTGCGTCGATTCGTTCATATTGTAGATACGATTCATATAATTCATCGTCCTCTAACAATTGACGCAATTCGTCAGATTCTTCGGGCAAAACGCCATCTTCCAAATATTGTTGTACTTTTTCTTCAGGAGTCAATTGAACCCCTCCCTATTTTGAAAGATTGTTTTTAACATTTCTCTTCCCCGGAAGATCCTTGTCTTAACCGTTGCGACCGGCATGTCGATCATCACGCTGATTTCTTTAAGCGACAAATCATCTACATATTTTAATAATAACGGAATGCGATATTTGTCTGGAAGTTGCTTGATTGCCTCATGCATTTCACTTCGAATTTCGCGATGAACCACTTGGGCATCGGGTTGGGGCGCTTCATCAGCTAAGTGGTCTTGATAAGTCAAACCGTCTGTACCCGCAATTTCGGCATCCATCGAATATTCAGGCTTCCGCTTCCTCAATCGGTCGATGGCAACGTTTGTCGTGATTCGATAGAGCCATGTTTTGAACTTATATTGCGCGTCGTACGTATCGATTCGTGTATAGGCACGAATGAACGCCTCTTGGGCAGCGTCCTCTGCTTCGCCACGATCATACAAAATTTTATAGGCGATTGCAAAGACGCCATCCTTGTATAGTTCTACCAGTTCGGCAAACGAATCGTGATTCCCCGCCCTCAATTCATCAACCAAACGGGTGGTCAGCCGTTCCATCAATCCACTTCCCCTCTCCGCTACACATGCGGTCATCTCTATATACGTCTTGATATTGAAATGGTTTCAAAAAATCAAAAAAAGTTTCCATCCCCATTGTAGCAAACGGGTTTGGAAACTGTAAGGAAATCAGACGGTTTCGCCTTCCAATAACAGGTTTTCTTTAGATTTTATAATCGTTTCACATAAGCGATAGGCCAACTGAGCCGTCACGTCATCCCGGTCTAATGCCGGATTTAACTCGACGAGCTCTACTGCGATCAAGTCTTCTGCTTGCATCGCTTCTTTTAAAATCGCTTTGGCTTCGACTTCTGTCAAACCGCCGTCAACCGGTGTACCTGTTCCAGGAACGAGGGATGCATCGAGACTATCCATATCGAAACTGATATAAAAACGGTCTACTCGTTCACGAAGATAACTCAATGACTCTTTCATGATGACATCCACGCCACGCGTACGTACTTTTTCTACTGTAATGACTTTGATACCGAGTCGATTGATTTCATTCATTTCTCCTTCATCGATATCACGCAGGGCAATATAAACTAAATGCTCTGGTGATAGCTTCGGATCACGTCCGCCCACTTCTGTCAGACGCACGTCGCCCATCCCCATCGCTGCCGCAAGTGGCATTCCGTGAATATTCCCCGACGGTGATGTTTCGCCTGTATTTAAGTCAGCGTGAGCATCCACCCAAATGACTCCATAAGGACCTGTTTGAGCCAATCCAGCAAGAGTACCGATTGCCATACTATGATCGCCCCCAACGATCAAAGGGAATCGATTTTCCGAAATTTCACGATGTACGACTTCTGCCAATTCCGTGACGGTATGCAAGACACCATCAACCCGTTTTAAGTGTTCTTCATTTTCTCGAATTTCAGATTCTGGCAAGACACGAATCGTATGTTTGACCGTTTCTGTCGGAAGAAGTTGTTGCATCCCCATTTCATTTAACTTTGTCGGTCCTTGATCGACCCCTAATTTCCCCTGACCGTAACGCAGCGGCACGTGAATATATGACCATTGCATCGCCATTCCCCCTTTATACGCTTGATAGTTAAATTGTAAACGCTATCATTTGTTTGGTTCAACTCAGCAGAATGATGAATAAACATGCAAAAAGGCAGCCTGAATGGTGGCAGGCTGCCTTTCTCTGTACTCTCAATTGAATGGTTCATGGTTTTAGGCAAAAAAAAACTTAAGTCATCACTAACTTAAGAAAAAAACATATGGTGGAGCCTAGCGGGATCGAACCGCTGACCTCCTGCGTGCAAGGCAGGCGCTCTCCCAGCTGAGCTAAGGCCCCGAAACAGGGATAAGAATATGGAGCGGAAGACGGGATTCGAACCCGCGACCCCGACCTTGGCAAGGTCGTATTCTACCACTGAACTACTTCCGCAAAAAAATGGTGAGCCATGCAGGGCTCGAACCTGCGACCCTCTGATTAAAAGTCAGATGCTCTACCAACTGAGCTAATGGCTCAAACCTGGTGGGGGGGGGCGGATTCGAACCGCCGAACCCGAAGGAGCGGATTTACAGTCCGCCGCGTTTAGCCACTTCGCTACCCCCCCGAGGAGTGCCGGCGAAAGGATTCGAACCCTCGACCCTCTGATTACAAGTCAGATGCTCTACCAACTGAGCTACACCGGCATATATATAGGTTTGATGTAATAAATAAAGATGGTGGAGGATGACGGGATCGAACCGCCGACCCCCTGCTTGTAAGGCAGGTGCTCTCCCAGCTGAGCTAATCCTCCATATTGGTGACCCGTACGGGATTCGAACCCGTGTTACCGCCGTGAAAGGGCGGTGTCTTAACCGCTTGACCAACGGGCCTAAATTGGCTCCGCAAGTAGGATTTGAACCTACGACCTACCGGTTAACAGCCGGTTGCTCTACCACTGAGCTATTGCGGAACGATCTTGCCTGGCAACGTCCTATCCTCACAGGGGGAGATCCCCCAACTACTTTCGGCGCTGAGACGCTTAACTTCCGTGTTCGGCATGGGAACGGGTGTGGCCGTCTCGCTATCGCCACCAGACAAAATGAATATTAACACCGCGTCATACGCATGTCAATATTGTTTTAGGGTTTGTTCCCTGAAAACTGAGGATTCATCAACACAAACCGTTAGACTAGATCAAAGCCTCGACCGATTAGTATCATTCAGCTCCACGTGTCGCCACGCTTCCACCCATGACCTATCTACCTCATCGTCTCTGAGGGGTCTTTCTTGATTGCTCAAAGGGAAATCTCATCTCGGAGGGGGCTTCATGCTTAGATGCTTTCAGCACTTATCCCGTCCGCACGTAGCTACCCAGCGGTGCTCCTGGCGGAACAACTGGTACACCAGCGGTGCGTCCATCCCGGTCCTCTCGTACTAAGGACAGCTCTCCTCAAAGTTCCTGCGCCCACGACGGATAGGGACCGAACTGTCTCACGACGTTCTGAACCCAGCTCGCGTACCGCTTTAATGGGCGAACAGCCCAACCCTTGGGACCTACTCCAGCCCCAGGATGCGATGAGCCGACATCGAGGTGCCAAACCTCCCCGTCGATGTGGACTCTTGGGGGAGATCAGCCTGTTATCCCCAGGGTAGCTTTTATCCGTTGAGCGATGGCCCTTCCATGCGGAACCACCGGATCACTAAGCCCGACTTTCGTCCCTGCTCGACTTGTAGGTCTCGCAGTCAAGCTCCCTTCTGCCTTTGCACTCTTCGAATGATTTCCAACCATTCTGAGGGAACCTTTGGGCGCCTCCGTTACTGTTTAGGAGGCGACCGCCCCAGTCAAACTACCCGCCTGACACGGTCCTCCAGCCGGATCACGGCTGCGAGTTAGAGACTCTATACGCAAAGGGTGGTATCCCAAGGGTGTCTCCACCGAAGCTGGCGCTCCGGCTTCACAAACTCCCACCTATCCTGTACATCGCGTACAAAGCCTCAATATCAGGCTGTAGTAAAGCTCCATGGGGTCTTTCCGTCCTGTCGCGGGTAACCTGCATCTTCACAGGTACTATGATTTCACCGGGTCTCTCGTTGAGACAGTGCCCAAATCGTTACGCCTTTCGTGCGGGTCGGAACTTACCCGACAAGGAATTTCGCTACCTTAGGACCGTTATAGTTACGGCCGCCGTTTACTGGGGCTTCGGTTCAGTGCTTCTCTTGCGATGACACATCCCCTTAACCTTCCAGCACCGGGCAGGCGTCAGCCCCTATACTTCATCTTGCGATTTAGCAGAGACCTGTGTTTTTGCTAAACAGTCGTTTGGGCCTATTCACTGCGGCT